>JACWAL010000005.1 GCA_014874295.1 Microcaldota archaeon | reverse complement strand
CAACATATACAGATACATGAAGGTAAAGGATAATGCGGTATTTGCTTCGACGGCAACTTTTCTGCACTTTTTGTTCCTTAAATGCATACCGTCGGATAGCTCATAAAAGGATTTCTACAGGGCCGTATTTAGAGCAATTCCAGCACTTAGAGAACCAGTCTGACTTTGTCCATCTACATAAACTGTTACAGTGTTTGCTCCGGCAACATAACTATAACCTACAAAATGCCATGCGTTACGGCTAATACCCAATGTACTTAAGTAGTCATTAGAACCAGCAAAAAAACGCAACACGAGAGGGTTCTGCTCTACAGACAGTCCTGCCCAGTTATTTAAGACCTGTGTGCCATACGATTCCACAACATAAGTACCTCCACTCACTCCAGTTACATATATCCACGCAAAAACAGACCTTGCAGAAGAACCAAGTGGCAAATTTGTTGTTCCTGTACTTACATAGCTGGTCTGCCCGTTGAACTGCGCGACGTACTGCGGGAGGTAACCAGCACAGCTGCCTGTTAGCGCAACATTCCATGAGGTTCCGGGCCCGTTAGGTCGGAAGACGTGGCAGGCTCCCGGTCCTATCTTCGGCATGTATGCGGACATGTTGAAGACTCCGAGGGAATAGAGTGCGCCAAGTACGACCGCAATGATCAGGATTGCCCAACCGTACGTCATGAGATATTCCATTGCAGACTGCAACATCTTATGCGGCGCTGATGTTCTGCCTTCCTTTGGCATGAGATCAGGCAAATACTGCATAGAAGAAATAAATGCGTTTCGTGTGGCATGGCGCACTCATACTTTTACGTAGTCCATGCCTAACCCTTCGAGTTCCGCGACTATCCTGGCCTTGTTCTCTGACCGCACGCTCTTCCAGTCTATCACAACAATTTCCGCTCTCTCTTCGGATCTCTCGATTGCCCTCGAGAGCATTCCCTGCTCACCTGTGTAGTACTTTGACATTATATGCGAGAATGTGTACTTGCCGTCGAGCGCCAGCCTCGTGAATTTCTCAGGGTAATGTATACCACCTATCCCTACCGCAACTTTCCCGTATGGTTCTACAGGACCTTTGATGAGCTTCATGACTCCCGCAGCAAACTTTCCCGCGATTTGCGCATCAAGCATGTCGGGTGAGGGCCCGATCTCTACAAAGAGCGATGGCACGTCAAGCAGCGGGCCATGGTGCGTCGCCTCGTATGTGACGGGCATGCCGTCCCCCTCTATGCACTTCATCACCTGCAGGAAGGCGAGCATGTAACGCGGTGATGCCACGCTCAGCTCGCGTGGCCTGCCGCCGAAATCACTTCCAGAAGACCAGTTCCCAGTCGCGTGAGCTGTGAATGACATGACTCCCTTCGCACTTGAGTGCCTGCTGACGAAGATGATGCGTTCAGCCCCTATCCTGTTGAGGAAATCGGCGTGTATCGATTCACCCTTTATCGCCACCAGCATAGCATTCTCTCCTCTGAACAGGTCATACGTGGCGAACGAGTCCACTGGCTCGAACTTTATGTTCTCGCGCAGCTTTTCTATTACCTGCACGGCTATCCTATCCTGAAGCGAATATGCAATGTGGTCCATGCAAACATCGATTGTCTCTGCCGGTCGCTGCGACCAGCAACTTTCTAATAAGGTTTGCTGGCCCTATATTTATAGGGTAATAGCATGGAGAAGGAGCAGCTTGAGAAGCTCGGGAGGGATTACCAGGAGCTGCAGATGCAGCTGCAGTCCCTTGCATTGCAGAAGATGCAGTTCACCGAACAGAAAGAAGAATACACGCAGGCCCAGAAGCACCTCGATTCTGCCACTGGAAGGGTGTACATCGAAGTTGGTGGCCTAATAGTCGAAACGACCAAAGATGAGGCGATGAAGGAGCTGAAGGACAGACTCGAATCCACTGAGATGAGACTCGGCATAGTCGGGAAGCAGTACGATGAGGCTGTGAAGAAGGAGCAATCCATGCGGAGCACGCTAAATGCTGAGCTTGGCAGAGGCCAGAAATAGAAGCGGTTGCATGCCACTCGTGAACTTCGACGGAATCGTGTCAGAGATACGCAGGCTCGCGGACGCGAGGACTGTGTTGACATTCCATTCCGTCGGGGACACGGATTCGTTGGCATCAGCGATTGCGATGTCGCTACTGTTTAGGAACTCCGTAGTAGCCGCTCCTGACAGGCTGACCGGCAACGCCGCAAGGATATTGCACAAGCTCGGCTATGGGAATGGCTTGGTGTCATATGAATTCGACGACAGCGCAGAGACCGTCGTGCTGTTGGACGTGAACAACTTCGAGGGTTGCGGGAGCTTCAGGGAAAAGCTTGAGGGATTCGATGGACGCATCCTGGTCGTGGACCACCACAGGCCCATGGAGGATAAGGAGAACATGGTCATACTCAGTGACGAGTCGTACAACTCCGCCTCGAGCATAGCCTACGAAATCCTCAAGAGGTTCGGAGCAAACGTAGATGGCAGGCTTGCGAAGCTCATCGCGATGGGCATACTGTCCGATTCAGCTGAGTTCAAGAATGCAACGCCGCTGTCGTTCGGGCAGCTGGGAGAACTCTTCGCTGCCGCGAAGACAGATTATATAACGCTTACCACAGAGATGGGGCACGTCTCGCCCGCTGAGGAGAGGATAAAGACAGTCACTGACGTGATGGAATCCCATGCCTTCGTCAATGCGGGTTTGCTGTTCATGGAGGGCGAGTGCCACGGATACGCGAACCTTGCAGCAGATTCTGCCATAAAGATAGGCGCGGATGTGGCGCTCTTCCATGCGCTCGGCAAGGAAGTCTCCTTCTCGGCGAGGCTGCGACCGACGCTGGACAGGAAGTACAGGATACATTTAGGCAGAATCATGAGGCAGCTCGCGCCAATCATAAGCGGCACGGGCGGAGGGCACCCCTGTGCTGCAGGTGCATACGGCAATGGAGGGGACATCGAACGCTTCATCAGGAGCTTCATAGACTCCATAATAGAATCGACGAAAAGGTGAATGCATGAGGATTGCGATAGTGTCTGACCTCCACATAGGCTATGAGCGGTTCTACGAGGACGCATACTCGCAAGCGAAGGAGGCGCTCCATGCTGCCGGCGAGACGGCCGATGCAATCATATTGCCAGGAGACATATTCGACAGGAGGAACCCGCACCCAGACGCGATTGGCCAGGCGATTAGCCTCTTCAGGGACATAAGCCGGAAGGAATGGGGCGCGAAGGTCGTGGAATTCATCACGTACACCGATACCCAGAGCTTCACGACCGTGCCCGTGATTGCAATACCCGGAACTCACGAGAGGGTCGCTGAGGGCAAGGAGAACCCGCTCGGGCTCCTCGGCCTTGCGGGCCTGCTGGTCGACGCGAGCGAGTCCAGAGTCACGATAGAGAAGGACGGCGAGCGCGTCTCGGTGTTCGGGCTGGGCGGCCTTTCCGAGGAGAGGGTCAAACCGACGCTTGCGGAACTTTCGCCCAAGCCCGTAAGGGGAAACTTCAACATATTCATGTTCCATCAGTCGATATACGAACTGCTGCCATTCAGCGACGACTTCATACGCTTCGACGACCTGCCGAATGGGTTCGACCTGTACGTCGATGGACACATACACAACAGGATAGTTGACCAGGCGCACGGCAAGCCCTTCCTCATACCTGGGAGCACGGTGCTCACGCAGCTCAAGGAGGGCGAGCAGGAGCCGAAGGGGTTCTTCGTCTACGACACGAAGGCCAACACGTACGAGTTCAACGAGATACGGTCTAGGCCGTTCTCATTCGTCAGGATAAAGATGGAGAACACCACGCCGAAGGAGCTCACGGCAAGATGCGAGGAGGCAATCAATGCCGCAATCAGAGCGAGCAAGGTCAAGCCGATAGTCAAGCTCTTCATAGAGGGCACGATAGCCGACGGATTCAGGAGCATTGATATGAATACCCGGCCGTTGCAGCAGAAGTTCGCACAGGATGCCTACATAGAGGTTGACATGCGTCTTGCCGATAAGGACTTGCAGTCGAACCTCAGCGCCGTGCGTGAGGGCAAGGTCGAAGGCATGTCGGTGAGGGACCTCGGGATGAGAATATTCTCCGCGAGGCTTGCAGAATCAGGATTCGACAAGGGCGTGAACGTCACCGAGCTATTCAACGCGCTGTCTTCGCCGAAGAAGGAGAAGGCGCTCAGCGATGCTGCTGCGCTCTTTGAGGCTTCTGCGACTGGCTCTGGTGCGTGACCTTTTGCTGCACCCCTAGCACCTTGTCCACGGCGGCCTTATCCTTGACGTCGACTTTGTCTGCCAGAAACTCCAGGTGGTTCGGATTGCACGGCCTTTCCTTGCCACGCTTTGCCGTAATCACTCTGACGAAGCCATTCTCCATGGGGCCCGTTATGACGGCCTTGCTGCCGGCGTCCCTTCCGTACTTCTTTATGCATACGCGCCCTACTTCCAATAGTGTCATTTCATCATTCCTCTGTCTGTCAATTCTTTTATCGCGATTGCGGTCACTGCCTCCTCTTCCTCGTCATCCGTCTCGACGACCAGATCGAACGGCTTGAGGTCATTGCCAAAGTCTATGTTGTACAGGTTCTTATATAGCTTGCGGTTTTCCTCGTCACGCTTCCTTATCACTGCAATTGTTTCCTCGACGGTTGTACCGTCCCGCTTGGCCATGCGCTCCGCTCTCGTCTTTTGAGAAGCGGATAACCATATCTTGAATCCCGCCCTTATTATCCACGGGGCAGTGTAGCTCGTCACTATCACGTTGCCAGCCTCGACCGCGACGCGCATCCTCCTGTCCGTCTCCTTGTCGAACTCCGGGTCCTTCTGCCTTTCTGCGAGGAAGCGCATACCCTCGGCGGTGTCCCACCAAGTCTCGCCGCCGGGTTTGTATCCTCTCTCAATCGCCATCTGCTTCAGTATATCCGATCCACCGAGCACCGGTATGCCAAAGTGCCTGCTCAGCGTGGAGGCGAGCGTCGTCTTGCCGGATGCGGACATTCCGGATATGACGATTGCTTCCATAGGATCAGTGGGAAACGAGCTGCAGGACATACTCTCTCTGACGTATGCCTATGTCGTTGAGCTTCAAATCCCCACGCTCAACCCTGCTGCCGAGCGTGACTATCTCGGCGGTGCAGTTCGCGCATAGTACCCCGCCGAACAGGCGGCTGTTAGTGCGCCTGCTCCTGCCGCCCTTTCTGCTCAGGCTGATGCCGTTCAGCTCCGCACGGCAGAGCGCGCAGTGTGGCATCGACTTCTTGCCGCGTCTGTAGTGCTCGACGTTTCCTGTCTTCGTTACTCTGTTTACCCTCTTGAAACTGTTTGACCTGTATCGCGGTTGCGGCAAGATTAACACCTCTGTTGATAAACTATATTATTTTGCAGACAAGTTAGTTATGCCTTTTCCTCCCTCAGCGCAAGCTCCTCCTGCTTGCCCTTCTTCCTGTCATAGGCCATTATGGCTATTGAGGACGCGAGGCCTAGTATGAACACAAGCACGAAGAAGAAGTTCTCCATGCTCAGGCCGCTGAATATGAAGTTGACGGTGCTGCTCGAGGCACCTATCGACGTTATCACATACGGCAGCAGCGCGTAGTAGAACGCGAGGAACAGGGGCAGTACTACGAACATCGGCTTCATCTGGCCCTTCATGCTCTCCGAGAGCAGGGGCATGACCTCTTTCTGCTTTGCCATGATCGCATCCTTGCTCGCCCCACCCTTCACCATCTCGTTGAGCACCTTCGAGTTCTCCTTCATCTTGCGCTGGATCTCCCTCATGTGCTTCGGGTTGGCGAGCTTCCTCTGCAGGAAGAGCGCGAGCGCGGTGTATGCTATTGCAACTGCGGCCACAATCGTTACTGCTATCATCTGGGACACCATTCAATTACTGAAAGATTCCTTCAGCGCCTGCGCCATCTCTGTCGCAGCCTCCGCCTTGCGGCCATCATTGTTGTTGATGACATAGAGAGGCACATTCAAGTGCGTTGATAGGTAGCCGAGTATCGCGAGGTCTATCATGCGCTGTAGGTCGAAGCTCGACGCGTCCTGCACCTCCCTGGGCCTGAACTTGCGGTCCTTTTCCCTCCTTGCCAGTATCTCCTTCGACTGGGCATTCACGTAGATGAGCGACCTTATCTTCAGGTTATTTATGAACGTGTGTGGGAGCGCAGGCTCCAGCCTTGGCTCCTTTTCTATAGTGGTGTGGGTATCCAGTATTATGTTGCCCGTGATCTTGGCGAATTTCATGTAGGCGCGGTGCCTAAGCATATCGGAAGTGCCATGCGGCAGCCTCTTGAGCTCGTCCCTGTCCCTCACGAGCCCCATCCTTATCCCTTCATTTTCCATTATGTCGCCGATGTTGATTGTCTTGTAGCCTTTGGAGGCCATGGTGAGCAGGGTGGTCTTCCCTGCCCCTGACAGTCCAGCCACTATCGCTATCTTTGTTGGCATCCTAATCAGTCGGCCTCCCCTCCTGGCATACCACCCGGAGCGCCTCCGGATGGACCCTTACCCTTGGAGCTTATCATGTCATCTATGCGCAGGATTATCTCAGCGGCCTCGCTGGCGCTGTATATCGCCTGCTCCTTTATCCTGAGCGGCTCGTACACGCCAAGCCTGTTCATGTCACCTATGGCGTTCTTGAAGATGTCCACACCGTAGACAGTACCCTCCTTGCTCCTGTGCTTGTTCCTGAGCTGCACGAGGGTGTCTATAGCATCCATTCCTGCGCTTTCGGACAGCACCTTCGGTATTATCTCTAGGGCGTCGGCGAACTTCTGTATCGCGAGCTGCTCGCGGCCGCCTATCGTGTTGGCATAGCTCCTCAGCTTGTCAGCCAGGTCGACCTCTGTCGCACCGCCTCCGAGCACGAACTTGCCGTCCTCGATGACGCTCGACACCGCACCTATCACGTCAGTGAGCGAGCGCTCGGCCTCATCGACGACCTGCTGCGTGCCTCCGCGTATGAATATTGTGACGCTCTTCGGGTTCTTGCAGTCCTCGACGAACGTCATCTGCTCTCCCGATATCTTGCGCTCCTCTACTAGCCCGGCATAACCGAGGTCCTTCTCGCTGAGGTCATCCAGGCTGGTGACTATTCTTGCACCTGCAGCCTTGGCGAGCTTCTCCATGTCACTCTTCTTGACGCGCCTCACGGCGAGTATGCCCGACTTGGCCAGGAAGTGCTGGGCGACGTCGTCTATGCCCTTCTGTGTGAAGACGACGGTCGCCTTCGCCTTCGATATCTTCTCCACCATGTCCTTGAGCATGCGTTCCTCCTGCTGCAGGAACGCCTGCATCTGTTCTGGAGAGGTTATCTCTATCTTCGCATCAACCTCTGTCTTCTCTATCTCGAGAGCCAGGTCGAGCAGCGCGATCTTGGCGTTCTTTATTGACTTTGGCATGCCGGGATGAGCGACCTCCTTGTCGATCAGAACTCCGCTTATGAATGCGGTGTCGCCGACCGTACCACCCGCCTTCTTTTCGACCTTTATCAGGTCGCGGTCGATGTACGTGTTGCCCCTTGCATCCTTATCCATGACCTGCTCCACGGACTTTATCACAATCTTCGAGAGCTGCGCCTTCGTCTCGTCGCTGCCCACGTTCTTCGAGCCCATCGAGACCAGGGCGATCTTCTGCAGTATGGAGCTGTCGGTAGAGTCAGCCTTCTTCGACGTCTCGTTCAGCACCCCAGATGCCTTCTCGGCAGCGATCTTGTATCCCTTGATTATCGTCGACGGGTGCACGCCCTGCTCGAGAAGCTCGCCCGCACCCCTCAGAAGTTCGCCGGCGAGTATGACGACGGTAGTCGTGCCGTCTCCCGCTTCCTTGTCCTGCGTCTTCGCAATGTCGACCATTATCTTCGCGACTGGGTGCTCAACATTCATTTCCTCAAGTATCGTAGCACCGTCGTTGGTTATTGTTATGTCGCCGAGGTCGCTGACAAGCATCTTGTCCATCCCCTTCGGCCCGAGAGCCGATTTTACCGCATTGGCGACAGCTATCCCAACTGCAATGTTAGTCCTCTGTGCATCCCTTCCCAAAAGCCTTGTTGCTCCTTCTGGCAGGTAAAGAACCTGCTGTCCGCCAAGTTGATTTTCTGGCATTGTTTCACCTTTTTCGAACCTAATGTTTTGTGTTCCGATTATGGCACAATTAGACGTATCCTCTCGAGAATACAGTATGTATAGGGTATAGAAAATATATAAATATAGCTGTCGCGGAGGAGTTCCCCCAATATACCCATCAGCTTGGCAGCTCCCTCGCTATGTTCGTGAACACGATCTCCATGTCGTGCAATTCCATCACGGGGACCCTTCCAGAATCTGCCATCTCGGGGAGCCTGCTATCGGCGGGTACTCTGCCGATTACCTCGGCACCTAGCGCCCTCGCGGCCTCGTTTGTGCTCTCCGACACGCGGCTCCCAGACAGATTCTCCACCACGCCGAAGATGTGGACCCCCAGCCTCTTCGCCATGAGGCCAGCCCTCACGGAATTCACGGCAGCTATCTTCTGAGGGGTAGTGACTATTATGAAGCCGTCAAGGTTTGCGACCTGCATTATCGTAAGGGGACTGTCCGACGTACCGGGAGGCAGGTCGACTATCAGGTAGTCAAGCTCTCCCCACTCCGTGCTCCCCAGGAAATCGTATAGCATCTTAACTATCAGGGGTCCTCTCCAGATTATCGGGCTCTTCTCGTCGTCGACCAGCATCGCTGTGGAGGCGACCTTGACGCCATCCTTCTCTAGAGGCCTCAGCGGCAGCGTGCCTGCCTGCATCTTGCCATCCATGCCCAAGAACATGACGAGGTTGGGGCAATCCACGTCCGCATCAAGCAGGCCGACTCTGTAACCCTTCTTGTGCAGCGCGAAGGCTAGGTTGACCGCGACTGTCGTTTTACCAACACCTCCTTTTGCGCTGTATACTCCTATCTTGTGCTTTATCTTCGAGAGCTTCTCCTTTATGGCGGTGCGATGCTTCAGCACGCCCTCGAACGATGGGTGCATCCCTCCATGACCTTGCGTTGCTTCGCCTTCCATGATATGACTCTCTCCCTCGCACCTTTATTTTGTGGCCCTTCTGCTTTTTACCTTCCTACCAGACCTGCGGCCCTCCCAGAACCTGAAGGTGTAGAAAAGGAATGCTGTGCCGAGCAGCACGCCGAACCATATGGTTGTTATGCGCGTGAGTATTGTCGCGGCCGCGGCGGCTGCAGTTGAGATACCGAACGTGGAGATGAGCAACGCCAACATCGCCACGTCGGTCGTGCCTATTGTCCCAGGTACAAGCGACAGTATACCCACGACAGTCGACACCACGAACACGAGCAGTGCCGGCAGCAGCGTCGCCTTTATTCCGAGGCCCAGCAGCACCAGGTACAGCGAGACGCTATTCAGAAATGCGGAAGGCAGGCTGAACAGTATAGACACCAGGTAGACCTTGTGGTTGTTCAGCTTCGTCTGCGCCGCGAAGTACTCCTCCCCATACGTGGCGAGCAGTTCGCTGAATCTGCCCCGAAGCACGTGTCTCTTTATCGCGTTGAACAACCAAGGGCTGAGTATGAACAGAAACGGGAAGAGCAGCAGTACATCGACCAGCAGTATTATCGGCAGATAGTTTATGAATAGCAGTCCCATCACGAGGCTGAGCGCTATGAACCCCAAATAATCGGTGAAGATATCCACGCTGACTATGGGCAGCACGCCCATTAGCTTCTTCTTCGATGCCCTCTTCAGCGTGTACGCGGCTACCACCCTGCCCACCCTGCCTGGCGTCATCTCCATAGAATAAAGTGACATGTATGCTGAGAAGTTAGTCGTGATGGGCACGTCGACCTTCAGCATCTTCAAGTAGTAGCGCCACTTGAAGAAGCTGACAAGGTAGCCGCCGAACACCGCAGCCATTGCGGCCAGGACGTACAGCGGATTGACGGACACGACCATCACGGCGACGGAGCCTATCCCGCCGCTCGAGAATATCGCTATGCCTATGAACACGGCTATGCTTATTGAGAGCATTATGGCTATGAAGGTCCTGGCGGTGCGTATCAGTCTGAAGTAGCTCTTCCGGTCGAGCTTCTTCTGGTGCTGCACCAGCTCCCAAAATGAAGCCTTCGTCGCCATGTGGGGGTCGCCTCTCGTCTCGCTATGTTATAAATGATTAAGGTTATATTCTTTCATATCCTATAGACTTGCGGATTGGCGTGCCGGGAGCCCGGGGCGCAATGTCAATGGTGCCATGCACAGGCCGAGGATAAGTGTCATAATACCGGCATACAACGAGGAGAAAAGGATAGCTGGCGCTATCGGGAGCGTGGACAGGCAGCACTTCGCCGGCAAGGAGGTAATAGTCGTGGACAACGGCTGCACCGACCGCACAGCCGAGATTGCGCGGAGGCACGCAAGGGTCGTCCGCGAACCCCGGAAGGGCATAAGCCAGGCACGAAACGCTGGAGCTCGGGCCGCGCGGGGCGACATACTCTTCTTCATGGACGCCGATGCGCGGATGTGTGGCGGCGCGCTGGGGGCGGTGGACAGGGCCTTCAGGGACATGAGCGTCGCGATTGCCACGGGGCCCATACTGCCGCTGGAGCGCCGGCCGACGAGGTCTGCTTCTGTCATCTTCAAGTTCTCGTTCAACATGCTCGTGAAGGCCTCAATCGCGCTGCACAGGCCGTATTTCGTCGGCGCCGACATAGTGGTGAGGCGCTCGGCGTTCGACGCGGTGCATGGTTTCGATGAGAGGCTGAAGGGTTGCGAGGACGGAAACATCAGCAAGCGTGCCGCCAGGGTAGGGAGGGCAGTGTTCGATCACAGGATAGCGGTCAGGATGAGCACCCGCAGGATAGACGCGTGGGGCCCGGGGAGATACATGGTCTCGACGGGAGCGATGGTCTTCAAGTACCTGGTATCTGGTAGGGTCGCAGAGGGTTACTGGGACGACAGCATCGCTTAGCACCGGAGTGGGACGGGATGACATTGCTGGGTGACAAAAAGGAAGTTAAGAATTCGCTTGTATTCGCCATTGCACACCCGAAACAGGCATTACAGGAGGCTTTGAAGCTCGTCAATCTCGGGGCGGTCGCTGACGAGACGTTTTTCAGGCAAACATATCGTTGGCTCGTCGACCAGCTGCGTCCTGGAACCACACTCATAGACATAGGGGCCAACGTCGGGGACACGGCCATCTACTTCGCGCAGTTCAGAGAGGTGAATAGGGTAATCGCCTACGAGCCTGCGCCGCGGTCCTATAGGCTGATGCGCGAAAACGTGCGCAGGTCTGGATTGGCTGGGAAGATAACCTTGAGGAATGCGGCCATGTCCGGCTCGAACGGGCACGTAAGGATTGCTGACAATACCGACAGCCTCTATTTTAATATCGATAGACATACAGCTGGAAAAGGCAGGAATGTCAAAGTTGTGACGCTAGGTAATGCAGTAGAAGGTCTGAAGAATGTGGCCGTAAAATGTGACTGCGAAGGGGGCGAAGCCCGCATATTCGACACAGACCTTGTCGACGTATACGCGATAATGGTCGAGTGGCATGGTCCAGAAGCGCGCGGGTCCGTGTTCAAGGCGCTGGACGGCAGGGGTTTCCGCGTCTCGTCCGAGACCACGAATAGGAGGGACCGTGTCTATGGCAGCGTCGGATACATACGCGCCAGAAGAGGGGGCAAACAGGCTAATCCATGAAGGAGGACAAGGCCGCCCAAAACATAGTCCTTTTTATATTTAATGCTTCAGAATATTCTAAAAGGTGCTTTTTGTGAAAATAAGCGAGCTCAAAGCTGGCGCTAGCAATGTCAGCGTACAGGCAAAGGTCGTGAAGAAGGAGGATCCAAGGGAAGTCGTAACTAAGTTCGGGAAGAGGCTTAGCGTCGCAAACATCACGCTTGAGGATGACTCCGGAACGATACCGATGTCGCTATGGGGCAACGACATAGGGAAGGTCGGTGTGGGCGACACCATCGAGGTGAGCAACGCCTACGTGAGCGAGTTCAGGGGCGCACCACAGCTTTCGACAGGCAGGTTCGGAAAGATAGAAGTAATAGAGAAGGGCACCGGATCCGGCGACGCGGAGGAATTCTCGGGCGACATGGAGGAGTGAACGCTCCTCACTGCGTCTTCTGTATTATTGAAACATAAGGCTGCGAGCACACGCTCGCGCTGTTGTTCAGGCTCTTGCATATCTCAGCCGTGAATATGTTCGCTTCCCCTATTATCGCCTGGCTGATCGGGCTGCCCTGTGCTTCGACCTGCGCAATTATCTCCTGCCAGTTCATCCTATCTATCAGAGAGGGTGTGACGGCCGATCCCAGCACCACCGAAACGTTTCCGAAGTCGACGAACGGTATGCTGCCACTGGGGTCGTTCTTGCTCACTATTGCTTTCTGTTCGGGAGTCATGTTCTGCAGCGATGGGTAGTTGTTTATCGTTGTGTTGAAGATGTTGGTCGTCAGCTCCACTTCCGTGAAGTGTATCAGCGGACTTGAGTATGTCGCATTGTAGAACGTGAAGGTCGGAGTGCTAGGGCCTGCGGAGTCGGTCGCCGACGAAGTCATGTAGTGCAGGCTCGAGAAGTTGCCGAACCTCATGAGCGCGAGGACGAGCCCCCATCTGAGCGTGGCACAGTACGGGCAGTAGTCCGCGCCAACATAGAGCACCTCTGGTTTGCCTGCAACTTCGAGGGATGCGGTGCCATATACGGGACCGGCGAGCCTGCCGACAGCGGTCGCCGTGTTCGCGAGGCTGGCATTGTTTGCTATCCCGTACAGCCTTGAAAGTATGGTCGCATTGACCGCGACGTTGTCATATGTGCTTACCAATGAAGGAGATGGCGCGCTGTTGATATAGAAGACCCCAATTGCGGCAACTATTGCTATTATTGCCACTGTATAAACGAGCTTGTTCATGTCCTCACGCTATCGTTGCTCAAAGAACCAATGTGACCTCTCCCTACCTGAAGGTAGGGGCTTCCCCGCGATTGCGGGGTATGTTCTCGGCTCCTCGACAGCTGCCTCATTTTGAGGTCTTGCACTGTTTCCCCGAGCGTGACTTCCCGCCGGTCCGGCGGTAGCCCTGTTGAGTATATTTACTGCAGCATTTATATCCCTATCTATGTGCAGGCCGCACGCGCTGCAGACGTATGTCCGCTCTGACAGCGGCATATCTTTGATGTTGCCGCAGCTGCTGCAGAGTTTCGTCGTGTTCGTCGGGTCTACCTTTATGACTCTCAAACCAGCACTTTCAGCCTTGTATGAGAGCATCTGGATGAACCTGCCCCATGAAGCGTTGTGTATTGACTGCGCAAGGTTATGGCTCTTTACCATGCGCTGTATGCCCAGTCGTTCCACTGCGAACGACGTGTATCCCGAGTTCACCAATTCATTCGAGAGTTTGTGCGCGAAGTCGTTCGATTCGTTGGTGATGCGTTCCCATCCCTTTTCGAGCCTGAGTTTTGCCTTGCTTCTTCTCTTCGAGCCCTTCCTCCTCTTTGCGACCGTTCTCTGCAATCTCGTGAGCCTCTTTTTCTTTTCATTCATGAATTTCGGTTTCTCTATCTTTGT
>JACWAL010000004.1 GCA_014874295.1 Microcaldota archaeon | reverse complement strand
TTCATATTCCTTCATTGCATTGGAAAGACTCCAATCTCAGGGAATGGCGGAAAGGGGATATGGCAAGCAGATAAACGATGCAGGATGGGGGATGTTTGCGAATATGGTGGCATACAAAGCTGGAAATGCTGGGTGCCAGACGGTATTCGTGAATCCAGAGAATACATCAAAGACCTGTCATGTCTGCGGCAACATACAGGATATGCCCCTCAATGAACGGATATATCATTGTGAGGGATGCAATACAGAAACCGATAGAGATGTAAACGCCGCAATAAATATACTTGCGAAAGCTACTGCGGGACACGCAGGAAGTAACGCTTGGGGAGATGGCAAAAATGTTGTCTAAGAACCAAGAAGCCCACACCATTTATGGGTGGGAGTATGTCACTAATGCAGCGTGCCAAAACTCTTGTTAGCGAAATCGGCTGAAATCATGGCTGCTAAGAGGCAAACAAGGAGGCCAAACCAACATAAGGTAGCGAAGCCCGTGCGACCGAAGAGGCAGCAGATAGCCACGTGGCCCCTTTATCTATTGCTAATCGCCTTCCTCGCGCTCTACATACTGTCGCAGGGCAGCGCCATATCGATAATATTCGGCGCCCTCGCGTTCTTCATGCTCATAATACTGCTGGTCATGGAGTTCGTCATATCCGGGAAGGAAGAGGGCTTCAGGAAGAGCATGGTGGAGATCGTCGTGGCGATCGCGATAATAGCGGCGCTGTGGATCTCGCTGCGCTTCATACTCAACACTAACGATCCAATAGATGTGGTGCCAAGCTGCAGCATGCTGCCCGCGCTGCAGAGGGGCGACTTGATAGTGCTGCAGGGCATATCCCCTTCAGAAATAAAGGCGCCCGTGATAAACGTCTCGAAGGCTGCCTTCGATTCTATGACGAACAACATACGCAACGAGAGCCTCGTGTGCCTGTACTATACGCGCAACGGCAACTCTGGCAGCGTCAGCCAGTTCGAGCGCCCCGGATCGAACCTCGGCCTCTTCAGGTTCACTGGCAATTCCTACGAGCAGGTCTCAAGCCAGCCCAGCGGCAGCCTGGTGCGGTACCAGTGCGGCGCGCAGCCGGTGCGCTTCTCCAATGGCACCGTGACCAACGAGGCGTACACGAAGTCTATAACGATCAATGGCACCACAGTAAACGAGAACCTGAACAACTCCATAGTGGTCTACAGAACCATACCGCAGGACTACTTCTATTCTCTTGGGGATGCGTTCATAGTTCACCGCGCCTATGCGATGCTGAACGTGTCCGGAGATTACTACGTGCTCACGAAGGGCGACAACAACCCCGCGCTCGACATGCAGTACCTCAACTATCCTCCGAGCTTCTCCTATCTCTCGGGCGTGTCGATACTGAGCATACCGTACCTCGGCTACCTGAAGATAATAATCAGCGGCCAGCTGCTCCAGCCTTCCGGCTGCAATTCGACTGTTGTGCACTAGCAGCAAGTGTTGCGTGCGAGACTGTTGATACCTTTTGAGAAGCAATTAAATATTTCTGATGTGTACCGCTTCTCTGGTAACACACAGTGATTTGCATGCGGACTAATTGGATTCTATATCCTGAGGCGGAGCGTAAATTGAAGGAATCCAGCATCCACAACAGGATAGAGAGGGCCCAGGCACAACGCAGGATTGAATACCTTGGTGCGGTGTATGATGCTGATGTGGTATCGTGCATAAAAAGGATGGACAGCAATAGAGCTTTTCTCTCCATCCCGGAAGAAGAAAGGAGGTATTTTCAAAGCACGTTGCAGAGAGTGTTCGATCACAGGGACAACGCGTACTTCCTTGTGAGAAGGGGTCCGGAAGGGAGCAGATTACAAGTGGAGCCGGAAGACTTTCTGCTCCTCTCGGGCTATGGGTCTACCTGCCTACTTGACAGCAGCGAATTGTTCGACTACAAGAAATTTGGCTTCTCGAACGTGTTCGAATTCACCGGAACCGTAGGTGCGGCGATAGGCGCCGCAGTCTCGCCGCGCAATCCTGGCAGAGAATGGACGAGCTGGACAATCACAAGCAATATAACAGCCACCCGCGATGGCGACTTTATGATAATCCAGAAAGACATAACCGACTACGTTACCGTCGACCCGATGAACAACAGGATTCCATACAGGCCCGAGACCATCAGAGATAAGAGGGTGGTGATTGCGGGGCATTCCGTTGAGCCGAGCTTCCTCATATCAGTGCTAAAATACATCGATCAGGTTGGGATTGGGGGCCGGCGCGTCCTAGCCACGGCTGTCAACCTGATTGGAGAGGAGTTCACTTCGCTCGATTTGAACAGATCCCCAAACACACCCAGATACTCTAGACTGTGGCGGACACCCATACCTGTGCTTGGCGACGCATATATTATAAAGGAGAGATCGCTCCATGCCGTACACGGTGGCATTGAGGGCGGCTATGGCATGTACATCGGTCCGCGGAAAGAGCTCGTGATAGCTTCCAGCGCGGAGACGAACGGCAACAGGATTGATACAAGCAAGGCGGTCATGTTCCTTCCGGGGGAGATGGACAACGTGCTTTTCGGGCTGTTCTACCAGGCAGAACAGAGGCTCGGCAGGACATCTATCGATGAGCTTGCATCAACGTTCGCGGACTATGCACCACTGATAAGAAGGGCATAACTTCCCGCACCACCTTCCGCCGCTGGCATAAGGTTATATATGTTTTTGTCACAATATAACCGAAGTCTCTGACTTTTTGTCAAGGGAGCAACGGCTCAAGGGACATGTTCATGGCAGAAATATCGAGCGAGATACGACTAGCTGTCGACAGCGGCGAAACTGCTGTTGGTGTAAGGGACGTCATAAGGTCGATCCGCTCCGACAAGGCGAAGCTTGTGATCATAGCGTCGAAGAACAAGGAGGGCAACCGCAGCAACGTCGAGCACCTGGCGAAGGTCTCAGGCGTGCGCACGTACGAGTACAACGGCACCCCTGCCGACCTCGGTACCCTATGCGGGAAGCCGTTCTCGGTCTCGATGCTCTCGATAATAGATGCGGGCAGCTCGAAGATACTGGAGCTGCGGAGTGGTGAATGAATGCCGAACGGTGAATTCGCTGCGAGGAAGCTGGTAAGGCAGAGGAAGAGGCAGCGCATGCTCAAGAAGCCGCTGAAAAGAAAGGTCTTCAGGCTGAAGGAGAAGTACGACCCGATGGGCACGGTGCCGAGAGCGAAGGGGCTGGTGCTCCAAAAGTTCGCCGTCGAGCAGAAGCAACCCCACTCGGGGCAGATAAAGTGCGTCCGCGTTCAGCTGATAAAGAACAATAAGGTAGTCGGAGCGTTCGTGCCCGGCGACGGTTCCGTGAACTTCATAGATGAGCACGACGAGGTCACGATAGAGGGCCTGGGCGGTTCGCAGAGGGGGCAGATGGGCTGCATACCCGGCATGAAGTACAAGGTCGTGGCGGTCAACGGCGCCGCGATGAACCTCGTAAGGAGCGGGAAGATAGAGAAGCCGAAGAGATGACGTTAATGGAAGAGAAGCCAGCTGCAGTTCAGGAGGCCGCCACGCAGGTGCAGGCCGGTGCTGCGGCCGCGGAGGTGAAGCCGAAGCGCGCGGTGAAGCGGCCTGTTCAGAAGGCCGCGCCGACCGAGCAGAAGGATGATGTAGAAAGGTCGTCGTCCGAAACCCTGCTGTTCGACAAGTACAGCTATGACGTGACGGTCGAGGACCTCAGCCTGAAAAACTACATGAACCTGAAGCCGCTCGAATACCCGAGCACGTTCAGGCGCGGCAGCAACAAAATGTTCTCCAAGTCCGCCATCAACATAGTCGAGAGGCTGGAGAACGCGCTCATGCGTGGAGGGACGGGTGGCAAGATAGGCGGCAAGGTCATAAGGACAAAGGGAAGACTGCAGGGCAAGAAGATCAAGGTCATGCATTCGATAGAAGAGGCGTTCGACCGCATAAGCAAAGAAACGAACGAGAACCCCCTACAAGTCCTGGTCCGCGCCCTCGAATACAGTGCGCCGATAGAGGACACGACCAGAGTCAGGTACGGCGGCATAATATCCAACGTCGCGGTTGACATTAGCGCTAGCAGGAGGCTCGACATAGCGCTCAGGAACATCGCGATGGCCGCGATAATAGGCGCGTTCCGCAACAAGAGGACGTTCGTCGACTCGATAACGAATGAGCTCGTGCTCGCGTCTAGGGGCGACGTCAACAGCTATGCGATAAAACGCAAGAATGAGATCGAGCGCATGGCAAGAAGCGCCAAGTAGTGATTCTGATGGTAAGGAAGGAGTATGTAGTAGAGGAGATTACGAAGATAATGGGCAACCTTGACAACATACGCAACATAGCGATAATAGCCCACGTCCACCACGGGAAGACGAGTCTCACGGACTCGCTGCTTGCCAAGGCAGGACTGATACCGAGGAGCTCCGCTGGCGATCTTCTCTATACCAACTACGAGGCGGTGGAAAAGGACAGGCGCATGACCGTCAAGTCCGCTTACATTTCGCTCGCGTTCGATTACCAGAGCAAAGACTACCTAGTCAACCTGATAGACACGCCGGGCCACGTCGACTTCGGGGGCGACGTGACGAGAGCGATGAGGGCCATAGATGGGGTGGTCCTCGTGGTTGACCCAGTAGAGGGGGTGATGCCGCAGACCGAGACGGTGCTGCGCCAGGCCATGAAAGAGAAGGCCAAACCAATACTGTTCGTCAACAAGGTCGACAGGCTGCTCAACGAATTGCGCCTTACCCCTGAACAGACGCAGCAGAGGCTGCTTGACCTTATAGTCAACATCAACAAGCTGATAAGCGAATACGCGCCGGAGGAATTCGCCGAGAAGTGGAAGGTGGGCGTCGAGAGCGGCAGCGTCGCCTTCGGGAGCGCGACGAACAGGTGGGCCGTGTCCGTCGACACCCTGAAGGCAAAGAACATATCGTTCAAGCAGATATTCGAGTACACTGCTGCTGGAGACGAGGCCAAGCTCGAACAAATAGCCCCAATAGAGGACGCAATACTGCCGATGATAGCCAAGCACCTGCCGAGCCCCAAAGAGGCGCAGCAGTACCGTATACCGCAGGTCTGGAAGGGCGACGTCAACACAGACGACGGAAAGGCGATGGTGGGCACGGACGCGAAGGCCAAGGCCAACATCGTGATATTCAAGATAATGAACGACCCGCACTCTGGAGAGGTAGCAATAGGCCGCATATTTTCAGGCGTCGTGAAGAAGGGAATGGAGTTCTACCTGTCGGGTCACCAGGGACTGCAGAGGCTGCAGCAGGTCGCGCTTTACATGGGTCCCGAAAAGATCGTCGTGGACGAGATACCGGCCGGCAACATAGCCGCGCTGATAGGACTGCGCGACCCTGCTGTTGGAGACACGATGAGCGAGAACATCATAGAGCCGTTCGAGCAGATCGTGCACTTCTCGAAACCTGTGGTCACGAAGGCCATAGAACCGAAGGACCCGAAGGATACTACAAAGCTGATAGAGGCGCTCAGGAAGATGCAGAAGGAAGACCCAACGATGCAGGTCGTGATAAACCAGGATACTGGCGAGCACCTGATAAGTGGGATGGGGGAACTGCACCTTGAGATCAAGGAGACGAAGCTCAAGGACGACTTCGGCATACCTATAGTAACGAGCGAGCCAATAGTGCTCTACACCGAGACGATAGAGGGCAAGGCAGGCCCAATAATAGGAAAGTCGCCGAACAAGCACAACCGCTTCTTCATAGAGGTGGGGGTAGTTCCCGAGACGTTCCAGAGGGCGTTCGACGAAGGCGAGATACGCGAGGGCAAGCCAAAGGGGCAGAACGCGATAGAGGCGATGATAAAGGCGGGCATGGACAGGCCGACCGCAAAGGGAGTGGTGCAGGTTACGAACAAGAACGTGTTCGTCGACGCAACGCACGGCGTGCAGGGCCTCAACGACGTCATGGAGCTGCTTATAGAGGGGTTCAACAACGCGATGAAGGACGGGCCGCTCGCCAGGGAGAAGGTCACAGGCGTAATGGTCAGCATAGTCGACGCCACGATACACGAGGATCCCGTGCACAGGGGCCCGGCGCAGATAATACCAGCGATACGCAATGCGATCTACGCGGGCATGCTCACCACTGGCGTCATGCTGCTCGAGCCGAAGCAGAACTTCACGATAAACATACCGCAGGACACGATGTCTGGTGTGATATCATTCCTGCAGAGCAAGCGCGGCCAGATAACCAGCATAAGCCAGGAGAGAGAGCAAGTCACCATACTGGCGAAGATGCCCGTGTCAGAAGTCATAAAGGGCTTCTCGAACGACCTTCGCGGATTGACGCAGGGGAGGGCCATCTGGTACACGGAGTTCGCCGGTTATGAAAAGCTGCCCAAGGAACTGCAGGCAAAGGTAGTCAGGGAAATCCGCACGAGGAAGGGACAGAACCCTGAGCCGCCAACTCCCGAGCAGTTCATGGACTGAGTCGCATCGCTGTAGCTCAGGTTCAAAAATAAAGTGCATGGCAAAAGCCATGCACCTTTGGGTTGGGTGAGAAAAAGTCAGGGGAGGTGATGGTAATAGTGCTTTTAACACTATGTGGTTTCACTCCCCAACATCCTCACATTGTATATGAACGAACTGATATTTATTCCTTTTCTTAATTTATCATATAACATTAGAAGATTTTCTTCCAATAATTCTTAAATCTGCTATTTTTGGCATAGTTTTTAGATTATCAGAGTCGTAGAACAAAGAATCTAAAAACAAAAGAATTTCAGAAATCTATATATATTTTAGATAAAACGACCTTCATCACGACCTTGGAAATCTGGAAAGGGAAGGCTGTGTGCCTACCTTCTGAGCAGAAAGAGAGGTTTGCGGCCGCATGCGGCCGCGGGCAATGCGCCGGCATCAGCAACGCATAATAATGTTGCCCGACAAATCCTATTGCCTTCTTGGGCAACGGTTTATATACTTTCAAAGCGAATGCTCAAGGGACGCAAGACAAAGGCGTGTTTTATGGCATACCAAAAATTCGAGGTTTCAGATGAAGTTGCGGCGAAGACCTATGAAGCCTTGCAGCAGGCGAAGCGCTCCGGCAGCATACGCAAGGGCGTGAACGAGGTCACGAAGAGCATAGAGCGCGGGCTTGCCACTTTCGTGGTGATAGCCGGGGACGTGACGCCAGAGGAGGTGGTTATGCACATCCCTACGCTGTGCGAGCAGAAGAGGATACCCTTCTCGTATGTGCCGAAGAAGCTCGACCTTGGTAAGGCAATAGGGCTCAACGTACCGTGCACCGCAATTGCAGTGGAGAAGGCAGGCACTGCAGAGCAGGCGATAAAGGACATAGTGTCTATGGTAACGGGTAAAAAGTAAGGGATTGAATGGAGTCACCGCAGCCGCAACAGAACAGGTTCTCGGGCTTCCTGGCAGAGATAGTCGAGATAAACAGGAAGAAGCGAACAGGGATATACGGCGAGATATATTTCGTAAGCTGCAGGATACTCGAGGGCAGGGACAAGGACCGCGTCATACGAAGGACGATGGTAGGCCCGGCGAGGGTCGGCGACGTCATACGTTTGCCTGACACCAACAGGGAGGCGAAAGAGATCCGCGTCAAGTGAGGTCATCGCATGAAGTGCTCATACTGCTCGAACGACATACGCAAAGGGACGGGCATGATGTACGTCTACAACAGCGGCGTCATAAAGTACTACTGCTCGGCACGCTGCTACAAGAACGACGCGGTGCTTGGGAGAAAGTTCAACAGAAAAGAGAACAAGTCCAAGGCAAAGGGCCGGAAGAAATGAGCATGACGTAATAAAGAGAGCCACTCTAATCTCAGAATTGACAGTGACGTCTGCAAATCATTTTGGCTCGGCCTCATATGTAATCTCAAAGCTGCCGTCCGCTTCCAGTTTCCCTGGTGTGAAAGTCGGGTATTTGCCATGGGTCTGCAAGGTCTGGAGAACGACCGGCCTGCACTTGAAGTCGCCTATCTTGCCTTCTACGGAATCTATCGTGACCCTGTTTTCCTGCGCGCCGGTATAATGCCACCCAAAGCCCAGTTTGAAATTCCCCTTTGGTTTCGTCGCGGCGGTCAAGGCACTTAGCGGTATCTCTGTGATGAATTCGGCTGAACGCCTTGAAGAAGCGTACTTTATCCTTTCCATGTACCTCACACCAGATGTCTTGTCCTCCAGCCTGACCTCCCACACGTCCCTTGTACCTTCCACGAGGCTTATACTTGCGTTTATTGTGTCACCGGCGTTGACGGTCATGACTTTGTGGTACACGTTCGGCAGAGTCTCTACCCATCCGCTGTAGTGTGTATCACCATATGCATTCTCAGACTCCGTACCTATCTGTATAAGAGTTGTGTCGGCCCTCCTTCCGGCATCGGCCTTCAAGCCCAACGCACCCGCCTTGTCCTTCGTACCGCTGAAAACTAAGCTACCATGCGGGTTCGCCCCGCCTATTCCTATCCATTGCGTCAGGTCTGTGTACCCAACGCTTTCGTCAGTTACTTGGATTTTATTGTTAATTACCCGAACGCGTTGTTTTGACGCAAGGCTGTCTACGGATTCGTGGGCCCTTTCAATGACCCATGAGCTCTTTATTGAGGTTACGTTGGAATCCGGCGATTCGACAACGAAGCCGCCCCACGTCCTGCTTGTGTCTGGATAAGTCATCGCCTGTGCATCCACCCTGCCCGGTGATGTAAGAGCAATCGAAGTCGCGATAACCGCTACCGACGCGGCGGTCTTAATGGCATTGAATATCGCATGGTGCCGTGTCTTCTGTATCTTGTTTGACAGTTCGAAGCCCTCCCCCTCGTTTTCTTTTGCGATTTGCAGGGCGCGTCTTGCCATATCAAAGTCCTGAATCTTTCGGGCCTCCTTGTAAACCTCAATCGCTAAGTCGTAATTCTCCTTACGCGTAAGCATCTCCCCGATCTCGCGGGTGTGCACCGTCTTCGAGTATTGATGTTTTGAACACGTCCATGACTATGCCATGCCTCTCTTTGAATGACAGAATGCGTGAATCTGGCCTCCTTCCGTCAAGTAGCGCATCCCTGTACTCTTCCGCCGCGTCCTTCGCACTGCTCCTGACATTTTTGGACTCGTGCTTTTGCGTAGAATCACAATAACGATACCGTATAAGTAATTCTTAAGCTTTTGTGGATTGACCTGTCCAGCCAAAATCACGGCGAATGGGGTTACTTCCTCTGTGCGAGGATGTCGAAGTCCCGCCTCTCGAAACCCATCGGCCCCAATCTGGATTTTGCGTTCTTGATCCTGTAGTACGGCCTCAGGAAGTCCATCGCAGCCTTCTTTGAGAAATAATGCCTGATATTGCCCTCGAACTGGCCCCCAGTGACAATGTACGTGTTGGGCTCCAGCTTCTTAAGCGGTGCCTTCAGCTCGTCCCTCATGTACTTCAGATTCTTGAAGCCCGCCACCCTCCAGTAGAGATAGCCCTCCTTTCTCGTGACTCTTGCGACCTCCTTTATTACCTTCTTCAGCTGCGACAGCCTGCCGTGGTACATTGACCTGACGGCTATCACTGCGTCGAATTGGCCGTCCCTGTAAGGAAGGGGCTTGAACATGTCCCCGACAACAAGCCGTGCTTTCAACCCGTTGTGCTTCAGCCCGTCCTTCGCCATCCTCGCCCCCTGTCTTGACCAATCCAGACCGCAGACATTAAAGCCCGTGCCTGCAAGGTAGATGTAGTTCTTTCCATTCCCGAAACCGAGGTCAAGAACCTTCGATATGCCCTCCTCCTTGAAGAATTTCGAGACCTCAACTATGCCCTTGGTCGGCCTCCTAAAGCCTCTGTAATAGAGTTCGTAGACTTCCTTTGCCATAGGTAATCACTGCAAAACCGCGCAGGTTTCTTGCGTTCACACTTCGTCGAGATCAAGGTCCTTCCCATCGAGGTCCTCGAGCTGTTTCTTTATCCCGTGCTCGGTGTACTCCGGGAAGCCAACGCCCCCAACAACGATCATGACCTTTATTGAGTCCTTCTTGAGCGACTCGTCTATCCTGGCGCCCCATTTCAGCATCGCATCCGTCCCTATCCTGTTAGCCACCTCCTGGAAGACGCTCTCCGCCTCCCTCAGGGTGAGGTTCGGCCCGCCTATTATGTTGACCAGTGCCTTCTTGGCAGTGGTCATGTCGACGTCGAGCAGTGGACTGTTTATTGCATTCTCAAGCGCTATGCGCACGCGGTCGCCGTCGTTCGCGCTGTTGACTGCCTCGCCGCTGCCTATGACCGCATAGCCAGAGTCATTGAGCACGGCCCTCAGGTCCGCGAAGTCGATGTTCACAAGGCCCGGTTTTGTCACCATCTCGATTATACCCTTGGCGGAGCTCGCCAATATCTCGTCAGAGACGCGGAATGCCATGTTGAGCGGAAGGTCAGGTGCCACCTTGAGCAGCTTGTCGTTGTGTATGACGATGGTCGTATCCGCCACCTTCCTTATCTTGTCAAGGCCTATCAGCGCGTTCCTCATCCTCGCGACTCCCTCACTCGTGAACGGCAACGTGACTATTGCGACCGTGAGCGCACCCGCCTCCTTCGCCTCGTGCGCTATCGTGGCTATGGAGCCTGTTCCTGTCCCGCCTCCAAGGCCACAGGTGATGAACACGAGCTGCGAGTTGCCTATGAGGTGCCTTATCTCATCCTTGCTCTCCAGTGCTGCCTCTTCCCCTATCTTGGTATCGCTTCCGGCCCCCAATCCCTTTGTGGCCCTCTTGCCGAGCAGGACCTTGCGCTCTGCCCTCGTCCTAACTAAATGTGCGGCGTCCGTATTCATCGCGACGAGCGTCGCGCCATCCACCTTTATCTCGGATAGGCGGTTTATCGTGTTGCTGCCACTGCCCCCCGATCCGACAACATATATCTTGGGCTTTGAAGTCTCTATGAACCTGAGTATCTCCTCATCATCCGGGCTGATTGCGGCTCTGGCTTCTTCGGTCATAAAACCACTGGTCGCGTTATATATAACTGGGAAGGGATAAAAATGTTGTCACCAAAAGAGAACTGATACAATGTCAGTCGATTCTACGAAAGCGATCAAGGAGAAGTTGCTCAGAAAGGCGGTAAGGGACATCCACGTGCGCAAGGGCATGAGAGTCTCAGAGCTCATAGACAACATGTCAGCCATGGGTGGCTTCTCTGGGCAGCACCTTTACAACGGCATAGAGATAACTAAGGCAATGCTGGCAGACAAGAAATCGTTCAACTTCCTCTCTTTCCCAGCTGATATAGTCTCCACAGGATTGAGGGGCGTGCTGGCGGACATGGTGAAGCACTTCGACGCTATAATAACTACAGGAGGTATGCTCGACCACGACATAGCGAGGAGCTTCGGGGGCAAGTACTGCGTCGGGGACTTCAATGCGGACGACAGCATGCTGCACCATCTCGGGGTATACAGGTTGGGCAACGTCTTCATAGAGCAGAAAGAATATGGTGGCAAGGTGGAGGACGCCTTTGCCGACATAATGGGCAGGCTCTACAAGTCCAAGGACTATAAGCGCGAGTACAGCGCGAGCGAGCTCGCGCTCGAGTTCGGCAAAGAGATAAAGGACGAGCACTCGATACTGAGGCAGGCATACCTGCACAACGTGCCGATATTCAATCCTGGCATACTGGATGGGGCGTTCGGCACCCAGCTGACGATATTCTCGCAGACGCATGACTTCAAGCTCAACCTCCTGAAGGACGAGCTGGCGCTGAGCAACATCGCCTTCGACAACAAGGTCACCGGAGCACTCATGATAGGTGGGGGCATAAGCAAGCATCACGTCATATGGTGGAACCAGTTCAAGGGAGGCTTGGACTATGCAGTGTACATGACGACAGCCACGCAGTTCGACGGCTCCCTCTCTGGGGCAAGGCTCACCGAGGCCGTTTCCTGGGGCAAGGTCAAGGAGAAGGCGAAGTACGTGACAATAGACGGCGATGCCACGATAATACTGCCAGTAATGGCAGCGGCCCTCGGCCTTGAATGAGATGCTAAACGGCCATGCCGTGATAGACTTAAATACTTATTTTCCCACAATATATGTGGGATTATATGGAACTCGTCAAGGTCGACCAGAAGTGGCGTATTCAGATACCGAAGAAGTTCAGAAAACGCCTTAAAATCAAACCGAGACATTCGCTTTCAGTACAGATGTCTGACGAGCAGCTGATTCTCGGAAAGCCGAAGGGCATCACCGAAAAGACAGACCCTGTCCTCAGGGACATGGTGAAGAGACCCCTTCGCTCTAAAATGAAGGTGACCGACGAGCTTCTAAAGGAACTGAAAGATGAGGCCTGGACTGCATGATCATAATAGATTCAAACATCTGGATATTTGGGGAGCTGGAGAACACGCCGGAGCACGATGTGGCAGTCAAGAAATACAGAGAGGCAGTGGAAAAGGATGAGATTGGAATAAACGTTATAATAGCATCTGAGGTTTTTCATACCCTGTACAGGCTGGTCGACATCAAGGCCGCTCGCGAGCGTCTTGATACAATACTCTCCAGCCCGTCCATAGAGTGGATTGACATGGGAAAGCTTGAAACAATGCTGGCGACAGGTCTGGCAGAATCGTGCAAAATCAGAATAAACGATGCACTTATAGCACAGCAGGCGCTCGCCGCAGGCGCCAAAGTGCTAACGGACAACGTAAAAGATTTCAGAAAGGTCCGTGGTCTAGAAATTATACCGATGAGATAATACTCTCAAAGCAAAGCGACCAGACAGGATGCCATGACAATGCTGCCGGTTATGACTGCATCCCTTGGTCTCGAGTGCTCGTCCAATCAGATGCTTCCATGGTCGTTAGTAGGATTTCGCGAAATTGACTATGTACTTCGCGCCAGATCCGCATACCACACACTTCTTTCCATCACTGCCCTGCACATTGAACGGCATATTTGTGGCCTTTGCGCCAGTATCGTCCTTGATCTTCTGCTCGCACTGCTCCGACCCGCACCACGGGCTCTGCGCGAACCCTCCATCCTTGATGGTCTGTTTGAGTTCGTCGTAGCTGTCGGCCGCATGCGTATTGGAATCCATTAGCGCCCTCGCTCTGTCGTAGAGGTTGGAGTGTATCATGCCAAGCAGCTCCTGCACTCTCTGTGGAAGCTCGCCGGCCACTATATTGAGCCTTGTCCCGTCGTCCCTCCTGACTGCGCGGACCGTCTTGTCCTGCACCTCCTTCATGCCTATCTCGAGCCTTAGCGGCACGCCGCGGAGCTCCCATTCGCTGAACTTCCATCCAGGTGAATAAGCGTCACGGTCGTCCAGTACGGTCCTGAACTTCCCACTGATTGAGGTATAAACGCCATTAGCATGGTTCATGACTTCAGACCTGTTGTTGTTGGTGTATATTGGAACTATGACTATCTGCGTCATCGCTACCCTCGGCGGTATTATGAGCCCCCTGTCGTCGCCATGTATCGCCACAAGCGCACCTATTATCCTGGTAGTTATGGCGAACGTGTTCTGGTATACATAGCTCTCCTTTCCCTCCTTGTCTATGAACTTTATACCGAACGCCTTCGAGAAGTTCTGTCCGTCGCTGTGCCAGTCTGGACCTTGTATGGCCCATTTGTCCGGCATCATGAGCTCTATGCTGTACGAGGCCAGTGCGCCCGCGAACTTCTCTTTATCAGTTTTCCTTCCCGGTATGCCAGGAAGCGCGAGGAGCTCCTTCATGACGTAGCCGTATATGTCAAGGACAATGTCACGCTCTGAGTCTGCCTCCTCTTTTGTCGCAAAGACGGTGTGGCCCTCGTTCCAGAGGAATTCCCTGGTCCTGAGGAGCGGTGTTGGATGCTTGAACTCCCACCTTATCACAGAACACCATTGGTTGAGTCTGAGCGGAAGATCCCTCCACGATCTTATCCACTTCGCATAGCTGTCGTATATTATAGTCTCAGATGTCGGGCGTATCGCCAGCCTCTCCTCAAGCTTCGAGCTTCCTGCCTCGGTCACCCATGCGACCTCTGGTGCGAAACCCTCAACGTGTTCCGATTCTCTATCAAACAGCTTTTCCGGTATGAGCATTGGGAAGTAAGCGTCCTGTATACCGTTCTTCTTGAAGAGGTCGTCAGTCACATTCTTTATGCAGTCCCAAATGAAGTAGCATTCTGGTCTGTAGACGAGCATACCTGATACGGCGCTGTAATCCACGAATTTCGATTTTATCAACGCCTGGACATACCATTCCGAGAAATTATCCGACTTTTTGGCTGTTATGGCCTCAGGCTTACCATCCTTGTTATCCATTAATGCACCGATTCTGATGATTAATCACAGAACAATAAGTAAAGGTAAAGCAGGTTTTTAGCATTGTCGTTATCTGATAGGATTTTGCCATGTTGGATGAGCGGCAGCCGAATAGGTATTTAAACTTTCGAGGGCTTCTGTTACAATGTTTGCCATGAAATCAGCACTGTTCGCCGCTCTTGCACTTATTGCGCTGATAGGCTCTGGCTCCGCGCTGACCGTCACGCTGACAGGCTCGTGCAGGGGCATATACCAGGTCAATTCCACCGACTATGTCGACTTCATGCTAAACAACTCGGGCAATGGCCCAGCAACCAACCTATCGTTCGTGCCTATTAGTTATGGAATAAGCCTGAGCGCGCGAAACGGGACGCTTCCAATCCTCTATGCAGGTAACACATCCGTTATTAGGTTCGAAGTCAGCAATGCGACCCTCAACGGCACGTACGCGTTTGGGATGTATGTCTCGTACGCCCAGGGAGGGCAGACGTTCGTCGTGACGTTCCCGTGCCTCATCTATCGCGGAAAGCCAAGTGCGCAATACGTGTACATATCCAACATGTCGATCAATGGCGGGATCCTCAGCACAGAGATAACGAGCATCTACGGCAAGCGCCTGCCGGTCACGCTGTACTTCATCGCCCCGCCGACATTCACCATAGCGCCAAAGCAGACTACCGTTCTCATGAATGGCAGCTCCGTAGAAGATGTCAATGTCAGCCTCGAGAAGGGGAAGGGATTTAACGGCCAGGTCACGCTGACTGGTGTCGTGTCGTACGTGATAGGCAACACCACGTACGCGTACGTAAAGCCGCTGCAGATCTCGCTTGCATCGGTCAGCGCATCTGGTATCAGCATCACCTGGGTGATTCTGGGCGGTATCGTCGCGGTAATAGTGATTCTGATAGTTGCATCAGTCTTCATAAAAAGAAAGAGAGCGAAAGGAGGTGCCGCGCCTTGAGCAGGATAAGCATCGTCATACCGACGCTCAACGAGGAAAGGAACATAGGCACGGCGATACGCGAAGTCAAGAGGGTTCTCAGCGGCTATGGCTATGAGATAATAGTGGTCGACGGGCATTCGAGGGATTCGACCGTCAGCATTGCGAAGAAGGCGGGCGCCAAGGTGATCTACGATAACTATGGGAAGGGATCGGCGCTCATAAAGGGCATGCATGCCGCGAACGGGAGCATAATCATCTCGATGGACGCCGACATGTCAAACAAGCCGGAGGAGCTGAAGCTGCTGATCGCGGGCATAGAAGCGGGATACGACGTCTGCGTCGGGTCGCGGTTCCTAGTTGGCGGGGGATCGGATGACATGCCACTCATCAGGAAATTCGGCAACAAGGTTTTCGTCATGCTCGTCAACCTGCTCTATGGGTCGAGGTACACCGACCTCTGCTACGGTTACAGGAGCTTCTCCAGGAAAGCTGTGAAGGAGCTGAAGCTGAAGGAGAAAGGCTTCGGCATAGAGACGGAGATGAACATCCTCGCCCAGAAGAGGCGCCTCAAGATACTCGAGGTGCCGAGCTACGAGAAGAAGAGGGCGAACGGCGAGGGCAAGCTCAGGAGCCTGTCGGATGGATGGCGCATACTCAAGACAATACTGAGGAACATAAGTTAGTTAATTTTGTTCCTATATAAATCATCTGATGAGATGCTGACGAAGCAATACATAAGGAGGGAAGTCAAACAATGGAGCAGGCTGCTTGGCTGGCTCAAGGACGAAATAATAGCCGACGCGCTGATAAAAGGTGGGCGTTCTGATGGTTAAATACCTTAGCCTAAGCGAACTGATCGAAATAAACAAGGCTGTCGGAGCATATTCCACGTTGTTGTTTATCAGGACACCACCTGCACTCGGCAGTGCGAAAGATAGGCACAAGGGCTTCATCAGGAAGGCTGCACAGCTGTATTATGATATAGCATTATGATATAGCAACAAGCCACTCATTCGTAGACGGTAATAAAAAACGGCGTTTATGGCCCTTGAGATATTCCTGAAGATGAACGGGCGCCCGATACGCGACAAACGGGTGGCAGAGCACGTGTTCAATTCACTTTCATTCCTCGTGGCAGACAACAAGTCCGATGTGGAAGAGGTTGAAGCCATGATTAAGGAACTGACTAAGAAAGTGTAAGCACGCTTGCACAACATCAGCTAGAGTTCACTCCAGTTATCCTGTACAGCCCGTACACGTCGCCGCTCGCATTGTCTCTTACCGATGCTATGGTAGAAGTGCTGTACTCGTTCATCACGTTCTTGCACTGTGCCTTCATATCCGGGGTTGTGTAGCACCAGAACCCGTAGTCTATCACCAGGCACGGGTAGGTGCCGCTGTAGTACCTGTACTGCGAGGTGGACGGCCCAGTGAGGTTGAAGAACTGCGTCGAGGTTTTGTTGTTTATATTGAACAGCGTGGGGTCGAAGCTAAACACTACGCAAGAATTCGGTATTAAGTGCGCATTATCGTACACGAAGTTCTCGTACAGCCTGGCTGTCTGTGCCTGCGCTATGTTTGATGGGTTTATTGCGAGTGCTTGCGCCATGGACAGCGTCGAGTAAGCTATAGCAGCTACGGCGGCGATTCCCAGTATGGCCGCCACCACGGCACCCTTCTTTGCCTTTGCTGCGATGCCCATGCCCTCGCCAACTGCATAGCCCCCGAGGAGGCTCGTCACCGGGATGAGCGCGAGCATGAACCTCCAGTCCACTCCGAATAGCACCGATCCCGCATAGAACGCGGTGTAGAGCACGAATATCGATGTAAACCACAGCGCGAGCGCGCCGGATTCCCTTCTCCTCTGCGCGACCAGCACGGCGAGCCCTATCAGCGCGAGCGCGCCGAACAACAGCGGCTGCATTATCGGATAGCTTATCTGCGTCTGCGCGTACGCATTGGTCCAGAACAGCACATTCGAACAGATGTTCGCCCCGAAGTTCTGTAGGTTTATAGTGCTGGTTACGTTCAGGTAGCCGGTGCCGCACGTGTTCTGTATCTGGGTGCCGAGAGCCCCATAAGTGTCGCTCGCCCCTACAGTGGTCACGTAAAGGACCTCAGGCAGTACGACCAGAAGCGCGATGAGCGCCAGCACGAGGAGCTTGGTGCTGAGCAGGTTGCCTTTCACCCTGTGCATGTTAGTCTTAATGGAATCATTGATGGACTTGCCATCAAGTATGACGTACATCAAGGGCATGAGAACAAGGTAAATGCCTGCGTTGACCTTCATGTACACCAGGAATGCGACCGAGAATGCGAAGAAGGCGAGCGTCCACGCTCTCTTTCTTTTTATGAAGACCAGCATGGCGATGAACGCGATTATCGAGTAGAACATCATCAGCATGTCAGATGTCGTCGGCGCGGCCCACACTAGTATGATTGGAGAGAGCGCCATCAGCAGCTCGGAGAACGCGGCGTGCCAGAACTTCCCGAACAGCAGGAACGCCGCGAAGAACGTAAGCAGCACCGAGAGCGCGGCTATCAATATGAACTCGTTGAAGACAACTTCCCTGCTTATGCCGAAGAGTCCGAACGCGAGCGCGATGTTGAATGGCGTGCCGACGGGCTCGTGGAATATCTGGCCCGCGAAGCACTGCGTGGGCGTCCCGTAGTTGCACATCCACGCCTGCCCGCTGTGGAGCAGCGCCTGTGCCCCTCCCTGGTATATCGCGTCATCGAAGAAGAGCTGCTGCGTCGGCTTCACGAACGACAGCTCGACCGCGAGGAAGACGGCCATGATGATAAGCGCGTAGACTATGTAGGCCTTCTTGAAGCCGTGCGACCTGAACGCGAACAGGATGTCCTTCCGCGACATCGCGGTCGAGACAAGCATGCCGACGAACGACACCAGTATGCCTATCGTGAAAAGGTATTCCTCCATGCCAACGTCAAGCATCGCGCTCACCAAATCATTTCACGCCGAGCCTGTTCTCCACAAAGAAGCCGTCGATGAACATGTAGCGCGTCTTCGTTGCTTTCATGGTGTGCAGCGCGTCCTCGGGGCTCATCACTATCGGCATGCCATGTATATTGAAGCTCGTGTTGAGCACAATCGCGTCCCCCCCATGGCGCTTTACGCCCTTAATCAGGTCGTAATACGGCTTGTTCTCGTGCCCCACCATGTGCGCCCTCGCCGATCCATCGACGTGCATGACCGCCTTGGTGGCGTGCCTCTTACCCTCCTTTACCAGGTATGCCATCGTCATGAACTTGTCCGGGCCCTTCGTGTCATACTCGAGCAGGTTGTCCGCCTCGTCCTCAGCTATGGAAGGAGCGAACGGCTGAAACCACTCCCTCTTCTTGACATAGAGGTTGAGCTTGTCCTTCACTTCCTCAGAGTTGCTCGGCGCGAGTATGCTCCTGTCTCCCAGCGCCCTCGGACCGTATTCCATGCGCCCCTGGAACCAGAAGACGTAGTTGCCGTTGTGTATCAGTTCGGCCGCATGCGCCGAAGGGTCGCCGTCGTGCTCATACTTAAACGCCTTATCCTTGTCGAGTGCCTCCTTCTCCGCTGCCTCACCGTACGTATCTCCAAGATAGGCGGAGAACTGGTGCGACGTAGTGCCGTTCAGCAGGTAATTGACATAGAGCGCGCTTCCGAGCGCCATTCCTCCATCGCCCATATGCGGGAACACGTACCAGTGGTGCAGCGCGTCGAGGTTCCTCACCATCATATTAGCCTTCACATTGGAGAATAATCCTCCTGCAAACGCGACGTCGTGCACGTTGTACCTGTCGATCGCGTTGCTCACGAACCTCGGCAGTATTATCTCGAGGAGCTGCTGCGCCATGTAGGAGAACTGCTCTCTTGGCATCTGCCACGCTATGCGCTGCAGCATCTCGAACTGCTTGGTCGGGCCGTACTTTGCGCGTATCGTTGTGCCCTCGGCCTTGAAGAAATCCTTGAACCTGTTCTCCTCGAAGTCGAACGGGTACGAGAAGTCGGCCATCGCCATGACCTTTCCCTCGTCCTCCAGCTCCCTCATTCCGACTATATTTGTTACCTGCTCGTAGAATATGCCTATGGAATCCCTTGCCCGTATCGCGAGCTTTCTCTCCAACTTTCCGCTCTCCATCACGCTAACGGACCCGCACAGCCCGTCACCCAAGCCGTCGAGCGTTATCACCAGCGCCTTGTTGAACGGAGAGGTGAATGCCGCAGTCGCGGCATGCGCAGCATGGTGCTCAACTACGTGCAGTCTGAAGTCGCTGAACCCGATGGATTTGAGTTGGCGCGCCACGATCGATTTGCTGATTGCCGTGCTGCCAGGAGTTATGCCTACCGAGGTCATCGAGTACTTCAGGTTGTGGCGGAAGTTCTCGAGGCGCGGCTTCAGCATCTTCCTGCGTCTGAACATATAATATTTCTCCTTCATAGAAGGGAAGACCCTCTCAAGCGTCTTGGTGAACTCGGTTGTCGTGAACGCGACGTGCTCTATGTCGGAAGGCTTCAACCCCACGTACTTGAGTGCCGCGTTTATCGAGTGCACCGGGAACTTTATCTCCAGCTTCCGCTTGGTGTACCTTTCCTCATTTGAGGCGAACACGACCTTGTCGTCTTGGACAAGCGCCGCCCCTGCATCGTGGCCGTCCCACACCCCTAGAACGTACATCACATCACAAAAGCAATAAAATCATGAACAAGAGGGTATTTAACTGTAGGAGGGTATTCGGAGCCTGTGGCTGTTGAAAATGCTGTCGCAGCAGCGTCCTTGGTCCACACCCCCCAGCTTGCATGATGGCCTGAAAAGACTGATTTCCGATAGCTCTAGTGGTTCCTGTCCTACGCTTTCTGACGGAAAATACTATTTTCTCGATAGCCTTGGCTGACGGTGCTGTGCGGGCCTGCTATTGCCTGTCAGATTATGTACTTCAGGAGGTAACCCAGGATGCATGTGTATGCATGCGCTGTAACTCTCTGCAACCCTTTGAACCTGACGTCGAGGAGGTTGAGCTTCATCTTCAGTATGGAGAAGAACCTCTCTATTGCGCCCCTCTTCCTATAGTCCTTATCCCTTGGTTTTGACGACAGATAATGCCCCCTTCCATTCACTGCAATGACGGGTATAATGCCCTTCTCCCGTAGGGTGAATCTCACATCAGTTGAGTCGTATGCCGAGTCCGCAAGGAACTTCGCATTATGCGCGAACTTGAAGTGTGCATTGACGTAGTCGAAGAGT
>JACWAL010000042.1 GCA_014874295.1 Microcaldota archaeon | reverse complement strand
GAGAATTTTCCTGTCGTCTAGGCGTGAAAATATTAAACTGTTACGCTGCCGCAGCAACCGTTAAATATCGGGCATGCGGATTGCCGAATGTGGAGGCAACAGTGCGGGTAGGAAGATACGCGCGGCCAGAGCAGCTTGAGCTCTTCAAGGAGGCCACAAAGCTGGGAGGTGAGAGGCGGGCCGGCGCTCCATGTAGCTTCTGGCCCAGGAACTTCATGGATTTCACTACCATACCGCGGGGCTACCAGAGGAAGGCGGCGCTCTCCGCGCTGAGGCGCGGCGAGGGAGGGAAGCCGCTCTCGACGCTCGTCGTGGCGCCGACCAGTTCCGGGAAGACGCTCATAGCCGAGCTTGTGGCCGCGGAAAAGCTCAACGAGGGCACGGTGATATTCGTGGCGCCGAGCGGGCCGCTGGTGAAGCAGCAGGCCGCGAGCTTCGCGAAGGACCTCAGCATCCCCGTCGAACAGATAGCTGTAGTGACGGGTGGCATTGCAGGGCCGAAAAAGAGGGACGAGATATACTCCAGAAATCCCCGTGTCATAATCGCGACGCCGCACGTCATCGCGATAGACATAAGGTCTGGCAGACTCCCGCTAGGCGGGGTGGCGATGTTGATATCGGACGAGAGCCACTACTGTGTTGGGGAGCACCCCCACAACATAGTGGCTGACGCGGCGTGGAAGGCTGGCATTCCCATATTGGCACTGACCGCCTCGCCGGGGGATAACTACGGGAAGATAATTACCGTAGCAGGCAACCTGCACATAGACAACATAGAGATACTCTCGGGCAGCAGCAGGGAGATCGAGAGGTATCTGCCCGATAGGATACACATAAGGAAGGACGCGGAACTGCCGCCACTCTTCACACAGATACGCGATAGGATAATGGAGTTATCTGCCGGCGTCCTTTCGGAACTCGACAGTATGGGTATGCTTTGCAGGCAGGGCGGGCTCTTCCAGCTGGCTGGTGCAAATGGGACCAACACAATAAGCGTCGAGGAAGCCTCGTCGTTCATGACACAACTGGAACTCGACAGGATAAGAGCCGACATAGACAGGCGCATGCCGAAGAATACGGGGAGAGGGCACCAATACTACGAGTTGGACGACGACGAAAGGAAGGTGCTGCACGCGAGATCGCTGCATGCGGAGCTGATGTTCTACAGGGACCTCGCCAACCTATTCGAGACGCAGAGCCTGTGGGTCGGGATAAGGCACATCGACAACACGATATATGGGCTCAAGTCTGGGACGACGATAAACAACATCAGGAGGAGCGCGAAGAGCGAGGACAGGCCGCTGACCCAGATGGAGGTCAGGCAGCTCGCACGGATCAGCGCAGAGATGTCCAAGGCGTTCAAGAAGCGGATACGCGAGAACCCGAGATTCGCGGGCATGTACAGGTACATAGCCGACAACATGGAGAGGCTGCCCGAGCACCCGAAGGTCAAGCTGTTCAGGGACACAGTCATGGAGCACCCGGGCAGCAAGTTCGTGGTCTTCAGCGAGTCCAGGGACCAAGTCAAGTACCTCGGCAGGATCGCGAAGTCGATGGGGGTTGAAGCCGCGCTGCTGCTCGGCAAGGCGGACGGCGTGACCGAGGCAGATCAGAACTGCGCGGTTGACGCGTTCCGCGAGGGAAGGGCGAGGCTGCTCATCGCTACGATGGCGGGCAGGGAGGGCATCGACATACCAGAGGCGAACGTGATAAACTACGACCAGGTGAGCAGCGCCGTTGCCTCTGTCCAGAGGGCAGGAAGGGCGAGGGGAACCAACGGCAACGGGGAGAGGAAGCCCGTCATGGTCATAGACTTCGTCACGCTTGGCACGGCGGATGAATACCGCTACGACCATGCAGCGAGGGCGCGCCTCGTGATGTCGAAGGCGCTCGAGAGACTCAAGGAGGAAGTAGCACGCCAGGAGGCACGCAAGCGCCTGAGGCGTCCTGAATAACGCCGCTCTGCCCTGTATGAGACGCTCCTGGCTGCGTGGGTCACGATTCCGACTTCTTGGTCGCGTACGCGGCAAGCAGCATCTTAGTGCAGGTATGTGAGCACGTATCTACTCATCCTTTGTTTCTTATATATTTCTATGATTTTAGAAACATATAAATATTCTTTGTTCCATAAATAGAAATATGAACAGGCGGGAAATCGTCTACAGGGAGGTAGGATGCGAATACATGGACGGCAGGAGGAGCTTCACCCAGCTCGGCCTGTCGGAAAGCCTCGGCATCTCGCTCAGCGCAATCAACGCCGCGGTAAGCAGCCTCAAGGAGATAAATGCGGTGCGCGTGAAGCAGAGGTCGTTCGAAGTCATCGCGCTGGACAGGCTCCTGCTCTATTGGGCTACGCACAGGAGCCTCCGGAAGGATATAATCTACCAGACTAGGGCGGACCTGCCTGTCACAGAGATAGAGCGCTCCATGCCGGACGAGGTCGCGTTCACTGGGTACAGTGCCTACAGGTTCTTGTTCAACGACGCCCCTGCGGACTACAGCGAGGTGTACGTGTATGCGACTGACGAGGGCGTTGGCGACATAAAGGAGAGGTTCGGGCGCAACGATAGGATACCAAACATAACCGTCCTGAGATGCGACAGCGCGCTTGCGTCCGCGATAAAGAGGCACTCGCTGAAGCACTCATCCGTCTGCGCGGCGCAGCTTTTTGTCGACCTGTGGAACATGGGTGAGTGGTACGCCAAGGATTACATCGATGCGTTGTCGAAGAGGCTGGATATATGAAGGAATTCTGGAACAACGAGATAACGCAGGCGAGCTGGCTTGGCCTGCAGGACCTTAACAGGGAGATCGACTTCGTGCTCATAGGCGGATGGGCAGCCTATCTATATACGAAGCTGCAGAAGTCGAAGGATATAGACATAATAGTCGACTACGAGACACTGGGCCTGCTGAAAGGGAGATACACCCTGGGCAAGAACGAGCGCCTCAAAAAGTACGAGGTAAAGCTAGAGAGATACGACATAGATATCTATCTCCCTGGTTACTCAGTCCTTGCGATACCGACGAAGGACATAGTTGCGAGGTTCAGGGACAGGATCGAGGGTTTCACGGTCCCGAAGCCCGAAGCGCTCATGGCGCTGAAGCTAGGCGCTGCCTCAGACAGGCTGGCGAGCATGAAGGGCATGAAGGACTCGGTCGACATACTCGGCCTGCTCTTCTACTCGAGGCTAGACATCCTGGCGCTCAGGAGGGTGCTGTCAGAATATGGTCTCATGAGGTTCATGGACCTGCTCCTCTCGATAATCAACGGGTTCGACAGGCGAAACCTCGGTTACCTGAACCTTAACGAAAACAGCTTCGCTAAGCTGAAGCGCAGGTACTCCGATGAGATAAAGAGGGCCCTGTAGTGGGTCACGATTCCGACCTCTTGGTCGCATACGCGGCGAGCGCGACGAGCAGCACCGAGGCCACGAATATGGCGAGCAGGTCGAGCAGCACGGGGTTTGCCGATGCGCCGGTCAGCGCATACCTCACGCCGTCCACTCCATATGTTAGGGGATTGAAGTACCCGACGTACTGCACAGAACTCGGGAAGACGCCCAGTGGGAAGATGGCGCCCGACAGGAAAAGCAGCGGGAATGTGAAGAAGTTCACTATCGCGCTGAACGCCTGCGGATCGTTGACGAACGACGAGATTATCAATCCAAGGCTTATGAAGCAGACGCCTATCAGTATGAGGAATGGGATCAGGTAGAGCAGCGGCAGCGACACCGTGGGCGCGAAGCCTATGCCGAGCGAGAGCAGCAGCACGAGCAGGCTAGGTATCATTGCTGTCGTCGCCCCTCCGGCTATCCTGCCGAGCGTTATCGATATGCGCGAGTTCGGCGTCACCATTATCTCCTTGAGGAAGCCGAACTGCCTATCCCATATCACCTGGAAGCCCGAGAACACGCCGACGAACAGTATTGTCATGCCCACTATCCCAGGCACTATGTACTGGATATAGTTCCCGACTCCAGGTATCTTCACGAGGCTGTTGAAGCCGAAGCCCAGACCGAGCAGGAAGAAGACGGGCATTATTATCGTACCGATTATCCTCGCCTTTGAGCGAAGGAACCTTTTTACCTCCCTCAGCCAGAGGACGTAGATCGCGTTGACGTCCATGGGATCACCTGTTCCTCGAGCGCATAGCCAGGCGCATCCTATCCGCGCTCCCTGCCTCCTCCTCGCGGATGGCCTTCCCCGTATAGTGTATGAAGACGTCCTCCAGACTCGGCTTGTGCAGGTTGACCGAGAGGATCTTCACCCCTTCCTTGGCAGCTATCGCCATAACCTCTGGTATGCGCTGCTCCCCGTTCCTGACGCTGAGGTCCATGTAACTGTCGTGCATAGTTACGCCCTTTACCCACTGCGCCGTCTTCAGCCTCTTCCCCATTGCGTCAGCGTTGCCGGAGAACTCGAGTGAGATGACGTCCCCTCCGATCGAGTCCTTCAGCGCATTTGGCGTGTTGAGCGCGACTATCTTGCCGTGGTCGACGAATGCCACACGGTCGCAGAGGTAGTCCGCCTCCTCTATGTAGTGCGTCGTGAGCATTATCGTTATGTGGTGCTCCTTGTTGAGTTTCCTGATGTAATCCCAGATCTTCCTCCTGGTCTGCGCATCCAGCCCTATGGTTGGCTCGTCAAGGAAGAGCACTTCTGGCTCGTGAAGCAAGCCCCTGCCTATCTCCAGCCTTCGTTTCATCCCTCCGGAGTAGTTCTCTATCAGGACGTCCTGTTTGTCCCTCAGCTCGATGAGATCGAGGATCTGGTCTATGCGTCTGTACCTTTCCGCTCTCGGCATGCCGTAGAGCATGCCGTGAAAGTCAAGGTTCTCCCTTCCTGTCAGCTTGTCATCAAGCGATGGGTCCTGGAAGACTATCCCTATGCCCTTCCTCACTTCGTTCTGCTGGGTGGAGATGTCATGACCTCCTATCCTTGCCGAACCCACAGTCTTCTGCAGCAGCGTGGTGAGCATCTTTATTGTCGTGGTCTTACCCGCACCGTTGGGTCCGAGGAAGCCGAACAATTCGCCGTTCTTGACCTCGAAGGAAATGCCATTGACCGCAGTGAAGCTGCCGAATTTCTTCGTCAGCCCCCTGACGGATATCGCGTGTTTCTGGTTGTCCATAATAAGCACTCACACCAACTGAATGACCCTATTTTAATGTATACAATCCTTTTTAAAGCCTCGAGAGGGAATTGAACCCCCGACCTCCTGTTTTCTTGGTTAAGCTTCTTCCTAAGAAGCTTACAAGACAGGCGCTACTACCGCTGAGCTACCGAGGCGCGATTGAACTTAACAAGGTCAGGATAAAACCTTTTGATTCTATCTGTATGATTTTTGTTGCTGAACCCTATATGTTTCAAATATTTTATAACTTCTTCTTTTCCATTTATACACAGAGCACATCTCCTGCTCTGTGGTTTAGTAAATTGTTACCCTCTTACGAAAAACCTAGTGTAATTTACCAGTGGATTAATCAACCTGCTGAGATTAAGGCTTTCCGCTATCTCCCTTATGAACCTCAGGTTTTTCTCCTTTATGGCACCGAACAATGCAGCTACAGGTGGGAAGAGCAGTATCGTGGCTGCGAGGTTCGTGATTAGAATCCATCTGCTGTTATTCAATAGCAGCGCAATTCCATACAGCGGCGCAATGAGTAGCGCTGATGCGAGCGCGAGCCTTGCTACCCTGCCGAAGCTGTGCTTTATCGAGAACTGCTTGTTTAGAGCATAAATGTAGATGAAGTCTATCGCAACCTGCGATATTATGAAGAGACCGAGAATAGTTCCAATGGCTCCGAAGAACGGGGTCAGCGCGAACAGCAGTACCACCTGCACGGCTACCGCGGCTAGCTGGTAGTTCATGAACTTTCTGGTGTCGCCGTAGCTGACCTGCAGGTTGCCCGCGTAGGCGTTGAGCAGGCCGAGCGTACCGCCTATCGCTATCAGCACGAAGTAGAGCGGCGCACCAGCATATGCCTCGGAGAACAACAGTCTGAAGAGCGGCTGCGCCGACGAAACAGCGAACACGAGTATGGGGAGCAAGAGCAGGAGCGTGTAGTAGATGCTGCTGTTGTAAATCTTCCCGATGTTCTTCGACAGGCTCTTGTCCGAGAACGCCTTCGCGAACGCCGGCATTATCACGTAGCTTGTTGATGTAAGTATGACCGTGACAAAGTTACCGAACTTGAATGCTGCATTGTAATTGCCAACCACAACCGAAGTAGCGAAGGCCCCCAGCAGCAGCACCGCGAGGTTCATCGGGGCCTGCGTTGCTATCCTGGACACCAGCACTGGCACGGAGAAATCGACGACGTGCCTCATGCCCTTCCTTGTCGGTCTTGCAAACCTTCCAAGGTGCCTGGCGACCCAGTAGATTCCGAGCAGCGACGGCACGACCAGGCTTATCCCGAGGCCAGCGACCGCGCCGAAAACGCCGAAACCGAGCACGACCAGCGCGGAGCTGAACGCAAGCTGGAGGAACGAGTAAAGCAGGTACAGCAGCGTGGCCCGCTTCACCCTGCCCACCGCTATGAGCGTCGCCAGCAGCAGGTTGAATAGCGTGTAGAGGAACACCGTGCCTCCTGCGAGGGCAAGCGTGCCCGTCAGCGACGCGTCATGGTATATGTATGTCGCTATCGGCGCGGCGAGCGCGGCCGCCGCTGCCGACACGGCGAGCGCCGTAAGCAGCGCGACCAGATAACTGTCGCATATCAGCTTTCTTGCCTTGCTGATATCCCCCTGCATGCTAGGTATCTCCTGCCTCAATATGACGCCAAACGCGTAGAGGCTCGTAAGTATCGTGAAGAACGCAATCGCTATGGCATAGAAGCCGAACGCCGCTGGGCTAAGCAGTCTTGCCAGTATGACGAGCAGCAGCAGTATCGCGAGCGACCCTATTATGTTGCCGGCAAGATAGACAAGCGTGCCCTTGGCCGTGCTGACACCCAGGCTCCTGACAGCGCTTTTCCCCTCCTTGCCTTTGGGCATCGACGCACCTAGTCCCTCACTATGTAGTCATCGAGCCTGTCCCTGTAGTGCTCCCTCTTCTTCCTGAGGTTGTCAAGATACGCGTTGATTGTCTTGGCGAGATGCGCCTTGTGCTCCCCCGCGAGCATCGTGCCAGACCTCTCCGCATGGAATATAGCCTCGAGCTTCTTGTCATCAGGCTCAAAAAAGAAGTTATAGTATTGGCAGACCACGCACCTATCGACGTCGCCCCCGTACTTCTTCTGCAGCTCAGCAGTGGCCTGCTGGCCGGTGAATGCCCTGCCTATCTTCCTCTCAACAGTGGCATGGTCGTCGTTTATGTATATCGTCTCGGACTTGTCGCTCGCGCTCATCTTCGACGCCCCATTCAGCGCGGGCAGGAACTTGGCGTGGATTATTGAGGGCTTGTAGTAGCCGAGCTTCTCGACAACATCCCTTGCGAGCCTGAAATGGACGTCCTGGTCTATGGCGAGCGGTATCAGGCACGGGACGTTCCTGCCGTCCTCGACGGACTTGAGGAATGCGGGCACGGCCTGCATGCTCGTGTAGAAGATCCAGCCTATGTTCGCCTGGTTCGTCATGCCGAACGCGTCCTTCACGCTCGAGAACGTCAGCCTCTTTGCCACGCTGACCGCGTGCTTGTAGAGATGGCCTGCGTACTCAGTGTCGAGGAATATCTTCGTCTTACCTTTTTTGAACCCCAGGGCGAGGATGTCGAGCGCGTCCTCGTATGCGAGCTGGTGGATGCCCTCGAGGGTCAGACCCTGCCTCGCAAGGAATTTCTCCTCGTCCGGTATCTGTATGTATATCTCTGCATCGAACTTCTCCTGCAACCACTGCGCGAAGACGAACGGTATCAGGTGCCCTATGGTCATACTGCCTGAGGGCGCTATTCCAGTATAGAGGTAGAACTTGTTTCCCTTCTCATATTCATCGAGCAGCCAGTTCAGTTCTCTGTGCGCATAGTATATGTTCCTGCGCAACATAAAGTGCAGGTCGCCGGCTATGCGCTTTATGCGGCCCTTCAGCTCGTCGTCTATTGGCTTGATGCCGGCATGCCTAGCGAATATTTCGTAATCTATCTTGCCTTCGACTTTCCAAGGCGTGACCTCGAATCCCTCTGCCATACAAACCAGTATGGCTTGTCTGCCAACCCTTATATTGGTTGCTTCCGCACCACGGGAGACCTGCTTTCGACATTAATATATATTTGGAAAGCGGATGTGATCTGTGTGATTGAATGGCGGAAGCCGTGAAGTGTCATGGCCAAAATAGCTGGGGGCGTCAAATCACTGCAGAGGATATAGACAGGTTCCTGAAAACGGCCGATAGCAAAAGGGTCGCGGCGCTGAGACGCCTTCTTGACCGCGGCAATTCTCCTGATGGGATATGGTCTGGATTAGCGGAGCTGGCTGACGCGGTGCAGGAAACGTATTCCGTGTCGGGCAAGTCCGCGATAAGAGAGCAGTACCTGAACCAGGTACGACAGTACCCCTTGTACATGCAGTGGTTCGACAGGGTGAAGGAGGCAGTCAACAAGAAGGGCAGGTCTGTATCGGTGCTTGAATACGGTCCGGGTCCAGGGCTGCTGGCTGAGATGCTCGCCGACCGAGCTGGCGTTTCTTCTTACACCGCCATAGAGCCGAACGACGTTTTCATCGAGATGACCAATGAGAGGGTAGGGAAACTCGGAAAGGTTGTCAAGGGCGATGCGGAATCTTATATCGCGGATGAGAAAGCGGACATTGTGGTCGCGACCGCAAGCTACCATCACTTCAACAACAAGCCAAAGGCACTGGAGATGATCAGGAAAAATCTGAAGGACGGGGGAAACCTTATCATAGCCGACGTGTTCCTGCCGGATTACAGGTATGACGCCAACTATGATCCTGTCGACAAGGTCGAGTTCGTGACCGCAGTGCTTAGGTACACAGCGGCGCAGATAATGGGCATGCCGGACCCAAAGAACGCCGACGTGGCGGACCAGGTAAAGACGGCAATACTCGATGTGACCAGGATAGGGGAGCAGAAGGTTTGCCTTCCCATACTGCTTGAACAGCTCGGCAAGGCAGGGTATAAAGACGCCAGGTACGAGCATATGCAGGGCAAGGACAACAAGATGGATTACGCCTCGCTGATGTATTACTTCGTGAGGGCGGAGGCGCCCCTGTGAGATTGAACCTTTTTATACTTTCCGAGACAAGTAATAGCTAATCTGATCGTACAGACAGTGAACGGTGCATTTATGGGAAAATTTCCAGTCGCAGATGCTGAGATAAGCAGGACCAAGATCTGCAGGAAGTGCAAGGGCAGGAACAGCATCAACAGCACGAAGTGCAGGAGGTGTGGCTACAGCTTCCTGAGGCCGAAGAATAAGGTAGTGAAGAGGAAGAAGTGATCTATTTCATGTTTTGGTGATCCTATGGCAGAGCTTACGCCAATAGAGCAGATGATAATCAAGGCCATGCAGGAGCTTGGCGCGACGAAGGACACGAGCATAAAGACGGCTGACGACATAACGAAGAAGAGCAACAGGCCGAAAGGCTTGGTCACGAACACGCTCACGTCGCTAACGCAGAAGGGAGTGATAAAGAGGGTCGCGAGGGAGAAGGCCTCCGGCTACTACATAATACAGGCATGATGAATGGGTGGGTGAATGGAAGAGCCCGAGGAGTACATAGATTTCATGGTGAAGTACAGGGACTGGGTCTCGATAAGGAGGCTCGGGATAAGGGATTACACCAAGCCTGAGGAGGTCGTGTACCACCTTGCGGGCATACGCGCCAGCATAGACAATCACGCTTACTCGATACTCGGCATTAACACGGATGCGCTCGACTCGATAGCGAATGAGCTTGCCGCAGGAAAATCAAAGACAAGTGAGTCGTTCGGTGCGGTAGTTAACGCGCTCAACAGCGCAGACGTCAAGAAGAGGATAAGGGATGCGTGCAATAGCGACATGGTTGCGAAGCTCGCCATCCCGTACCTGCTCAACAAGGCGCTGTCCAACATGGGGCACGAGACGTCGATAATGCAGGCCGCGATGTCGAGGCTCTATCCGGAGCTCAAGCCGCCAAGAGGATTGGGAAGGGTCGGCAAGAAGGGCAAAAAGGCAAAGGAGTAAAGGCGCTGGCTATTCCTTCCTTGAAAGGCCGTCGTAGTCGCGGCGCACGAAATCCGACCAGTTTGATGGGCTTGGGGATGCTGGCTTCCTGCGCTTTGCCTTCTCGGCAGAGAACGCCTCCTCCCACGCTTCCTTGCGGTTGACTACATAGGCCCTGCACTTGTCCTTCGCGTCTTCAGTGAGCACGTCCGACACGATTGCGAACCTAGCCAGGAGTGCCATGTCGCGCACGAGGGCCTTCGTCGCCTTGCCGTTGCGCCTGCCGTTCGCAGTCAGCATGCGCTTTACCACAGACTTGGCCGCACCATCCTCATCCCTTCTTCCGGATTCCTTGACTGCCTCTGCGAGCGTATGGACTTCCGGATCGCGCACCGAGAACTTGGCGCCGTTGGTCCTCTTTGGCCCGTTTTTCGGATATGATTTGACGTTCCCGTATGCGTTCACGTGGTCGAGGCATATGTACAGCAACACCTGCGGATGCTCCGGCAGTCCAGAGAATGTTTCGTTTTCCGACTCCGTGGCGCGCTCGTGGTGGAACCTGCCGCCGCTTGCGGGTTCATCCTGCGTCGCATTTGTCTGTCTGCTTCTTTCTGGCATAGCCTCACTTCTCTTCCTCGCTTTTTCTCAGATACCACGTGGGAAAGTGGCCAGTGAGCTCGAAGTACTTGGCGGCTCTATTCACGCGTATTGCTTCGATTTCAGCTGCAGATGTCCTGTCCATTGGCTGATCCAGAGATTGGCATTCTTTGTTGTCTGTCTTTTTCCCCTTTCCTGATATCTTGAACTTCCCCAGCATTTCCAACTGCACCTTTTCCGCAGTTTATAGATCAATGTGATATTTATTTGTATCGACGGCATTGTAACAGTTTAATATTTTCACGCCTAGACGACAGGAAAATTCTCACACTGCCTTAGTGCAAAAACCTGTCGTCGAACGGCGTAATCATGTGCTTCCGATGACAAGCCATATTTTCCGTCGACAAAATCCCGTGAGAAT
>JACWAL010000041.1 GCA_014874295.1 Microcaldota archaeon | reverse complement strand
TGTGAACGTCCTTTACAAGGGAAAGAAGCGCTGGCAAAGAGCGGGAGTAACTCTGACTCTCTTGAGGTAGCGTAATACCTCGTCATTTAATAGATGACTTGCATGAATGGCGTAACGACTGTCCCACTGTCCCAACATTGGATCCGGTGAACTCACTGCGCGGTGAATATGCCGCGATCTCCCAGTGGGAAACGAAGACTCTATGAAACTTGACTATAGCCTGTCGTTGTTGCGTATTGTTCCACGCATAGCGTAAGTGGGAGCGTCGATCCCGTTGCTTCGGCAGCGGGGGAGCGACAATGTAACACCACTCTTGGTTCAATCCGCAGCTTACTCGGAAGAGGACAGCGGCAGGTGGATAGTTAGACTGGACGGTTGCTTTCGATAAGGAAACGAAAGTAACCAACGCTCTGCTTAGGCGGGTTGGGAACCCGCCGGTAAGCATAAAGGCAAATGCAGGGCTGACTGTGCCCCGAAGAGCGAAGGGCGCAGAGCGGAAACGCGGGCTTAATGAACGTTGGAGGCTTTTTTGATGGGGCCCCAAGCTGTTAAACAAGTTACTCTAGAGGTAACCGATTCGTCGCCGGTGAGAGTTCGCATCGACCTGGCGGATTGATACATCGATATGGGCTTATCGTATCCTGGTGGTGCACAAGCCACCAAGGGTTGGACTGCTCGTCCATTAAAACGATACACGAGCTGAGTTCAGTACGTCGCGAGACAGTACGGTAGTATCTACTGGGAGTGTGAATGCCAGAGGGTAAGATCCTTTTAATACGAGAGGAACGAAGGATCGGCGCCGCTAGTGTACCGGTTGTGAATGCACTGCCGGGTAGCCACGCGCCATGAGGATAAGTCCTGAAAGCATCTAAGGACGAAGCCGCACCCGAAACGAGGCATTAGGGCGGTCGCAATAGACGACTTCGATAGGATGGGTGTGTAAGCTGGGAGCTCACGCGACCAGCGAGCATTCCATTACTAAAGCCTGACATGAAACAGACTCTTCTCCAATTTTGTTTTTCAAGGCCGAGCCGTAGGCATCGGCAGAAAGGGACAAAAGGGCACGTGCGACAAGTAATGATCATACACCCAAAAGCCGCGCAGAGGGGTCTGAAGCTCCTGCTCGTAGCGTTTGCCGCGCTATCGTTCTCTTCTGGGCCTACGCCGCATGAGGATACTTATTTGTTGGTCTAAGTGCACAACCCTTGTCGACAATAATCTTCCTTGCGCTCCCCCCGCGGAATTTGTCGAATTTCATGGGGATGCTATAATAGTTCCATCCAAATCAGCCAAGATTTTATCTAATCGCCATCCCACCGTTCTGGCATTCATACACTCCCTGGCATATAACTGTCTCATTTGTTCCATTTACTATCCCTGGATTATAATTGTAGTATTCACAATAGTTTATTAATTGCTGGATTTGGCTGTCATTTAATCCTCTTGAATTGCTAGTCCTGAATATGCCTCTATTTATGCAGAATGTAAGGTTTTCTGACGATTCCGATATCGTTGAACTGGTTGGTTGAGTACTGGTTGGGATTGTTTTGATAGAACCATTTATGTAAAAAACTTGATAATTACTGGTATAACCGTTCCATTGTGCTGGTTTAACATCATAAATTGAAACCAACCCCATTATCGTGTAATTTGTCCTATTTTGGAATGCGGTGCTGATCGGGAGAATCACTTGCATCGATTCGCCCTGTTTATCAAATAGAGAATACGAATCTGGAACTTGGTCAGAAAGGTTTATCTGAATTAAAAGTCCATTTGTGGTTACTGTTTTGTTCAGATAAGATGAAGCATTTTGGATCAGGGTTTGTAATGGAACAAATCCTGAGTTATTGTTTGATGGAGAATTTGTGATGTTAGTCCTAAAGCTAATAGTTGATTGTGTCGGCGTACTGGCGGGGCTTCCGAGTAAACCTGAAAAACTGCCTTGGGAAAATACATAAGCAATGCCGAGGCCTATTACAACAAGCAGTATGACAACTATTGCTATTTTTATTGATTTCTTATTTGTATATGCTATACTCCTATAATTAGGAGAAGAATTTACATATGGTGTCCATCTATTTCTATTTGACGAACTCCCCCACTTAGATGTAGCCAGCATCGCAATTTTGGCTCTATGCTCATTGTTCCACTGCGTGGTATAAGCAGGGCAGGGATGACCATCCTTTCTATGCCAGTCATCCTGGTACTTCTTCCATCTCTCATAGTCAGATTTATCTATAGTATTGACGTATTGGGCCGTGATTACAAGTTCTGGATCTAAGTGGTAAGCGCAAAAGCTCTTACCACAATATTTACATTTTTCAGTAGCAGTTTCATTGCACGAATACTCTTCGCATTCCTTCTTCTGTATGTGCTTCACTTCAGTTCCTTTTACGCCTAGCTTAACTCTGGAAGCACGTATCTCATCACTTGTCATTCCGGTTGTAACCATTGCTTAGGCCTATTTGGGAGATCTATTTTTTACCTATGGGGGTGCTGAAAATCTATAAACCCCTCAGTTCCGCTTCTACAAAAAGCATTTATCTCTTTCTTTTGTCATAGATTCGGCGGCAGAGAACCGTTACGACCAGGAATCGGATATCCAAAATATTAGCGGAGCTGCCGTCTCGAAATCGGCAAACTCCGCCGAGATTAACCATGGAAACAATCTCAAAAATAAGAAATATAACACCCGGCCCCGAATATATTAGGTAGCGAGGCTATTAAAACAGAACCACTCGTGGTCGCGTTTGGAACAAATTCAAGGATAAAAAATCCCAAACCAAAAATGACTGCTACAAGTAGATAAGCAGGATAAATATCGGTTAATACCTCTTTTATATTTTTAATCACCATAAAATCCTTATCTATTATTGGATTGGGAAGTTATTCGACTTTGAGATTATATCAATACGATAAGAAGGCTTAAAATATCCAAAACCCGAACCCTCACGCTTTATAAGCCTAGCCACCGATGTTCAAAGCAGTTGGGTGCTCAAGATGGCGAAAAAAGCCTCCGATTCTTCGATTCCGAACCCCGCATTTACCGACGACAAACATAGATGGGCCCGGGGAGAGTCGGACTCCCGTCTCCAGCGTGTAAAGCTTATGCGCACATGCTTGACATGCTTGGCATCATACCGTTGGACCACGGGCCCACATTAAGCTGTTGGCTCCAAGGTTATTAATCCTTGCCGTCAACAGGCCTAGCGAAGACGGACAGCCATATATCTCCATCTGGGTCGGAGGTGTTTCTATAACTCCTGATGGTCCTCAACCCGTTCGCTGACACGATAGCCTCGAGCTCACCCGCTGTATAGTTGGCGAAGAACCTCCTGGTCCCGTTCAGGTAATCCTTTACAGCCTCTTCCTTTCCCTCCTTGACGCTTATGAAGACTATCCCATCCCTCCTAGTGACCCTCCTGAACTCGTCTATAGCCCTTCCTGCTACAGCCTTCTTCAGATGCAGCAAGCTGGCGCAACACCATATCCCATCGAAGCTGTTGTTCGGGAAGTCCAGGTCAAGCATGTCCATCTTTCTGAAGTCTCCCTCAGGCACGCGCTTCATGGCCTGCTCCAACATACCAATGGACTTGTCAATGCCAACGACCTTGAGCCCTTTTTCCATGAAGTGTGCAGTTTCTATTCCAGGGCCGCACCCGACATCGAGCACCCTCTTCCCATTGAGGAGCCTAAGGAAGTCCGCCCTTTCTTTTGTCCAGAAGTCTGCCACCTTCCCATAGGTCCTGTGATGAAGATACCACTCTGCCGACTTGTCATACGCCTCTGTAGTGAAGTCCTTCTCTGCCTTGTGTCGAATCATTTACTCCCCATTTTTCCTGTAATCATGCAATCATCTGCTGTGCCTCCTGCAGAACTTGTTTATTCTGTTTATCGCGAGTTCCAGCTCCTCCTTTGGTGGCAGCGCTATCATTCGGAAGTGGTTTGGTGAGCCAAAGCCACTTCCCCTGACCACCTGGACGTATTCTTCTTCTAGAAGCTTCCTTGTGAAAACGGAATCGTTCTTGATTCTTAAGGCTTTGGTATCTATCTTCGGGAAGAGATAGAACGCTCCGTTGGGCTCTACCGTTTCGAGATGCCTGTTCTCCTCAAGCAACCCCATTGCGAAGTTTACCCTCTCCTCTATGCCGCTTACCATCCCCTTAAGCTCCCTCCTATGCTCCGCCTCGTTGGAGATCGCGTCTGCGAAGGCATACTGTGCGGGAGTGCTGTTGCTTATCTTCACTGACGCGAAGTCAGAGAACGCCTTCTTCATAGCCATGGAAAGTTTGTCTTTCTCAGGTATGGCGGCATAGCCTATCCTGAATCCCGTGGCGTCGTAGTTCTTCGATGCACCATTGAGTATCGTGTGCGGCATTCCCTTTGCCAGCATTCCAACGCTGGTGAAGGTCGCATTGTTATAGACAATTTCATCGTAGATCTCGTCGCTGACGAGCAGGATCCCGTTCTCGTTCGCGATGTCCACGATCTCCTTTATTATGGAGCGTCTCAGCACCGTCCCTGTCGGGTTGTTCGGGTTGGTTATCAGCATGTACTTTACCCTCCCCAGCTTTCCTTCCCGTTTCAGGTTCCTGATCGATCTTTCAACATGGCCTATCTCTATGTTCCAGTTGTCCGCTTCATCATAATTTTCGAAGATGGGCGTTCCCCCGGCCATCCTCAGCCACGGTGTGTAGACCGCGTAATACGGTCTGAAGAGTATGGCGCTGTCTCCCATGTCGACCAGCGCCTCGTTGAGGAACTGCAGCGCCCCTGAAACTCCAGCAGTCACTATGACATCCTCCGGGCCGAGCGGTACCCCTCTCGTCGAGTGTCTCCTTGCTATCGCTTCCCGCAGCTCCCTAATCCCACCGAATTCGGAATAGCCAGTCTTGCCATGCCTCAGGGCCCTGACGTAAGCGTCTACCGTGTACCTTGGCGTAGGGAAGTAAAGCGGCGGGTCGCCCTGATTCAACCTTATTATCTTCTTGCCATTCCTCTCTAACCTCTCGGCTATTACGTTCTCCTCATGCAGCGCGTTCACCGCATACTTCGCCCTTTTGGACAAGATTGCCATAAGCTACTATGGCAGCAAAGCCTTAAAGGTTATTGGCGGCATCGCTCTGCTGGTGGGAAGCGGAAGAATTAAATGGCCGCGTGCGGATATACGCCAAAGATGCAATGAAGGACGCAAGGGCTCTAATAGAACAGTACCTGAGGGAGGCGAAACTGATGTCGATAGCCACGGCGAGCGGCAACAGGCCTTGGGTCGCTTCGGTGTGGTACGTGCACGACAAGGACTGGAACCTTTACTTCATATCTAAGAAGAGTAGGAGGCACTCATTGGAGCTGAAGAAGAACAGCTGCGTCGCGGGAACGATAACAAAGCTTTTCGTGATAGGCAGCGGAGAGAAGGTGAGGGGACTACAGTTCGAGGGCACCGCCAGGGAGTGCAACTGGAAGGAGCTGAAGACTGCCAACGACCTCTACCTGAGGAAGTACAGGAAGGCCGAGCATATACCGCTAAGCATGCTGAGGCTGGCAAAGTTCGTAGCGGCGTACTACATTGTGAAGCCGAAATCTATCGTGCTCTTCGATGAGGTCAACTTCCCGAAGGATCCCCGGCAAGAGGTAAAGGTTGCATAGCCCGTCTTTGATATGGTCGCTTATTTCCTTAGGAGGTCCCTCGGATCCTCTCTCTTGATGGTTCTCACCACAAGAAGGATCTCATCATCAGAGAGGCTGCGTATCGTGTGCCAGTATCCCTCCCCCCTCGGTCCTACTGAATAGAAAATGTCCCCTTTGCTGTAGTGCTTTTCTGCATAGCCCCTGGCCATCCCTCCAAGGAACTCGTGCTCGCCGCTGTTGTCCGCGTCTCTGGACAGGTACGCCAGCGAGTACTCCTTCGCCTCTATTACACGTATCCTCTCGCCGACCGTTCCGGGATGACCCCTCAGCCCGAATTCATCCAGGTCCTCGAATCCGGTGTCCCTTCCTGGGAATATGCGCAGCATCTTTGTCGTGACCGAGTGATATGGGGAGATCCTCTCATGGAACACTATCCTCCCGCTGCAGTACAGCCTGTTCTGCCAATCCTGCCGCATGTAAAACTCATACTTCGCCTTCTCTATGTCCTTGCTAAGCTGATCCGAGTCTGTCTGCGGTCTGTACTTACTATAAACGTGCATATGCATCAGTGCCTCGCGCATGTATGCGTTTTCGAAATATATCTGCATTTCGGTCACCGATCCCATTCCATCGAAGTCCGTTCGGCAAGGTTGCAGGAACGGTATAAATAGCCTTGCCGCAAATGGTACTGCAGTGTAACCATGGAATTCAAGCATCAGGACGTCTTCTGTAGGATAGTCCATGGGGAGCTTCCAACAGCAAAGATCTGGGAGGACAGGGACTACATGGCCATACTGGACATAAACCCCAACGTGAGGGGCCAGGCTGTCCTGTTCCCGAAGAGGCACGCACACTCCTACCCGTTCGACTTCGGCACGAAGCAGTACATGGATATGATGCTGGCCACGAAGAAGGTGGCAAGGCTGCTCGAGAGGGGGCTGAAGGTCAAGAGGGTTGCCATGGTCATGGAGGGCATGGGCGTCAATCACGCGCACGTGAAGCTCTATCCCCTCCACGGCCTTAAGAACAAATTCGGGGAGGTGTGGAGCGACGGAAGGGTTTCGTTCAACAAGTATGAGGGCTACGTGTCGACGCAGCTCGGTCCACAGGCCGAAATGGGCAAGCTGAAGAGGCTCGCTGCTTCCATCAGGAAGGGATAAACAGTTTATACTCTTCCGCAGAAATGGAAGTATGAGCATCCAGCACAAACTCTCAAGCGAAATAGACCTCAACTACGAGTTCCGCTCGATACTTGAGGACCTCGAAAACACAAGCAAGAACATAATCATAACTGGGAAGGCCGGCACCGGCAAGTCCACGCTCCTCGAGTACTTCCGTTCCGTGACCATCAAGAATGCTGCCGTCCTTGCGCCCACGGGGGTCGCTGCGCTGAACGTGCATGGCCAGACAATCCACTCTTTCTTCCATTTCAAGCCGGACATAACCCCTGATTCGGTGCACCGCGTCAGTAGGGTGCAGTCGTTCATGTACAAGGCACTGGACATGATAATAATTGACGAGATATCAATGGTGAGGGCCGACCTCTTCGATTGCATGGACCGGTTCATGAGGATCAATGGCCGCGATGCCTCCCTTCCATTCGGAGGGACGCAGGTCGTGCTGATAGGCGACCTCTATCAGTTGCCACCAGTAGTCACGAAGGAGGAGGAAAGCATATTTAGCGGCTACTACGCCAGCCAGTACTTCTTCGATTCGCACGCGTTCAAGGCCATGTCGTTCGTGCACGCTGAATTGAAGATGCACTACAGGCAGAAAGACGAGCGGTTCATTGCCATACTGAACGCCATAAGGGCGAACAGCGCTACGGACGCGCACATCCGTGAGCTGAACGACCGCTACGATCCAATATTCAAGCAGAAGGAATCTGACACTTATATAACGCTGACGTCAACGAACAGGCTCGCCGACCAGATAAACGAGAATCGCCTTTCCGGGCTGTTCGGTGTTCAGCATTTCTACCACGGCGAGATAAAGGGCGAGTTTGATCGGAAGCTGCTGCCTACCGATGAGACCCTCACACTCAAGCAGGGGGCTCAAGTAATGCTGCTCAACAACGACAAGGAGAAGCGCTGGGTGAACGGCAGCATAGGGAAGATAGCGTCGATAACGCATTACGAGACGAGTGACGAAATAAGCGTTTCGTTGATAGATGGCGGGACGGTCGATGTCGAACCATATACATGGGATCTGTACCACTTCTCGTACGATGAGATCTTACGGAAGCTGATCTCAAAGAAGATGGGCAGCTTCACGCAGTACCCGATCATGCTCGCATGGGCGGTCACAATCCACAAGAGCCAGGGCAAGACCTTCGACAAGGTCATAGTGGACGTCGGCAATGGGACGTTCGCCCACGGCCAGCTCTACGTCGCGCTGAGCAGGTGCACGACGCTCGATGGGCTGGTACTGCGCAACCTCGTGAAGAGGGAGCACATAATCATGGACAGGAGGGTCGTGGACTTCCTGTCGGGCATGCAGGTCAGGCAGGTGCGTTAGCCTTCGTATGCCTTGAGAGAGCCTCCTCGACCCTCTTTTCGCGCTCCGAGCCGTCGCTGTGCTTCAACCTCTCGCCGACCTTGTAGATGCCTGTGCCAGACCTGAATATCGCTGGTCCTTCGGTCTCGTTTGCCTTGGCTTCCAGAACCTCTCCTATGAACATTATGTGGTCCCCGATCTTCTCGTACTTGACGAGCCTGCACTCCAGGTTGAGCACCGCCCCCTCTACCATGTAGGTGCCTATCTTGCCGGCCTTGTAGAACCTGAAGCCGAGCTCTTCCAGTGCAGCGATCTTGTTGGACTTCTTGCCTGAGGCATGGCCCGCTATCCAGATTAACTCTGCCTGCGATTCCGACGCCAAGCTGACGCCGAACTCCTTCGATCCGATTATGTTGTCCGCAGTGGCATCATAGTCGTGGACGTTGATCACCACCATCGCAGGATCGTAGGATATGTGATGCGCCCACTCAGCCGTCATGATGTTGTGACCCCATTTGCCATTGCTCGTCACGAGCCCGAGATTGGTCACGAACTGCCTGGATTCTTCGCCCCCATACTTCATCTCCATTGGACCACCTACCTGGGAAACCAGAAAAAGAGGAGAAGGATCAATTCTCCTTCCCGAGCGCGCTTATGCGCTCCTCAACCTGCTTGAGCTCTGTCTCGAGCTCCGTCTTGTATTCCTTCAGGATCTCGACCTTCTCCTTATTGGTCAGGAAGCCCCTCATTCCAATTCCCATCCCCATGCCGGGTCCCATCTCCATTCCTCCTCCGCAGCCACAGCCGCTTCCGTTGCCGTGCATTCTTCCATTCATGTTTTCACCGTTCATATAGGATATGCTATATCACATACATATATAAACATATAGGACATCATATATATAGCTGGTTAAATGCGGGGTAACTGCCAATGCGACATGCGCGGCTTCCTCTCCTTCCAGATCCTCTGGCTGCTCTCTAAGAAGGGAATGTGCGGCGAGGAACTGGCAAGGGAGATCGAGAAAAGGAGAGGGGAGAAGCCAAAGGCAGGAACCATCTATCCTGCATTAGCACAGCTGAAGTCAAGGGGTCTCATAAGTGGCGAGGACAGGGGCAAGACCGTCGTCTATTCGCTCACGCGGGGGGGTATTGAGTCGGTCCGGACTGCCAAAGTCAGGTTCATACGCTCCTTCGGTGACATACTGGCCGAAGGATAACGCGCTCGCCATGCATGCACAGTCGCCTATTTAACTATGTAAGCGGGAAATCCCACATGCTTTAGCGGTGGGATGAAAACGAACCGCAAAGTATAATAGACCTCTCCCTCTATTTCATAATAAACAGACTGCATTTGGATAGAGTGTTCATGTAAAGAGTTCCCGGAAACTGCGTGTCTGCTCGTCATAGTTTCCGCCAAAAGGTCTCCTCGGAGACGGTCATGAGTTCCCGAAGAATCTTCCGCAAGGAAGCCCACACCGTTTACTAGTGGGAGGATGTCACATCGGAGCAGCGAAGTTGGTGCGATTATATGGTGCATTCATCGACCAATGCCACGAATGGAGCCAAACCCACGAAAACGGGACATGCGGGCAGGAACATAGGGATAACAATCGTGCTGGCAATAGTAGTGGCGGGAGGTCTGTTCTACTACCTTTACCTGAGCGGAGGGGAGATATCCCTCGCGTTCGCCGCGGCGCAGAATCCTGCTAGTGTTGGCCAGATCATATTCCAGCACATAAACCAAACCAAGCAGCTCGGTCTGAGCTATGCAGGCATGCTGACTGCAAACATAACAACGCCTTACGGCGGGCACAGGATATCGCTGCCCTTCTCGCTAAAGTACCTCAAGTACTACAACGACAGCAAGATAGAGTTCTCGATAACGAACTCGACGCTGCTGCTCGGAGTGCCGAACGTGACTATTGATGTGCTGCTCCTCAACGGCACCTCTAATGTCGTCACGTGCTACAGCGTCGGGGGCTCGGCACCAAGCTGTGGCAGCATCAACTCGACACTCTCCAACCTTCCGCTGCTCTACAACCTCACGGGCACGCTCGACATCCAAGGCTTGCTCTCGCAGGTAACCAACACAAGCATAGGCACGCCCACACCTAGCTTCTACGGCACTCAGCCGTGCTGGGCCATAAGCGGCTCCGCAGAGCTCAACGTTCCAGGCCAGCTGGTGCGCACGCTGGCAGGCAGCAGTAATGTCAGCGTCAGCGCGGATACCTGCGTGTCTCCGCAGAGCTACCTGCCGCTGCACCTCGGCCTCACGTTGAAGTCAGGGCTCGGAAGCGCGGCATCGCTCACCCTTGACAACACAGGTATGTCCTTGACCACTAACGAATCAGAAGTAACATCACTGCCATGAGTAACGCAGCGGCGATGCGATCAGCTAGACACGACGACTAGCAGGACAATCAGGGCAACGACTATTGCAACCGCGATAAGCATCAGAACCTTTATGCTCTTCCCATTCTTGAAATAGATTCCGGCAGCCATCGCGTCGATGCCCAGCAGGACGGGCAGTACGACATAAAGGATGTTCTGCGCTGTGAATGAACCTGTCGCGCCGTTGAACAGCAACAGATACATGAGGAATAGCCATACAATAATTATGAACGCTCCCATTCCTGAAAGCAGTCCCGCAATGAGTTTCTTGGTACGCACGCGATCGACAATCTCTACAAACTAATAGAATACGTGCTTTATCTCCTTCCTGTACTTCTTCACCAATTCCGTATACTCTTTCTCGCTGTCTGCCACATAATCCCAGAGATGCCTGCCCTTATCCAGATATTCAAGCAGGGCATCCGAGCTCATCCTGCTCTCTATCTTGTGTTTTTCCGTTATGGCCTTGAACTCCTGCATGTCCACGCCTGAGTTGAGGAGTGAGATGACGTCTATTATGTCCTTGTCGACCTTGAGCTCGCTCTCGCGGAAGTACACCCATAGCTTGAGCAGGAGGAGCAGCTCCTTCTTCACCACCTTTATGTTATCGATTAGCACGTAGTGCTCAATTATCTCGCGTACGTGCACAGGCAGGCTTACATCGCTGTAGGCCTCGATGAAAAGGCCGACGGTCGTTCCGTCCACCACTGAATATTTTATCTTTATCCCACCATAGTCGTTTATCCCGTATTTCCGGAAGAAGTCCAGACTATCATAGCTGATTGCGATATCTACGTCCTCGCTTTTCTGCATGCCAGTATACATGTAGACCGCCCATCCGCCGACAAGTACGAAGTCTATTTTTTCTGCGATGACCCTGAGAGTCTTGAGACTCGCATCCGTCTTCTCTCTATTCCAGAACTGCTTTGGCATATGCATCATCAATCCTTTTCTCCAATTTCTTTACGAACTCATATGCATACCACGTGCTGTTGTTCCACAGATCCACATACATCTGTGGCATGCTTACCGAGGAATGCACCAGCTTCTTGTCTGCGATCCGCTTCTCGAGTACCGGGTCGGGCTTGAGTACCACTAGATTGTGGTGGTCTTTCCACTGCGATGGGAACCTCCTTGCGATTTCGCGGCGTGTTGCATCGTCGGCGTATACGTACACCTCGCTATAATCGGACGCATCATTGCCGAAATTCTTTGTGTACGCGCTGTATTCTGTATATGCTATTGAGTCTGGTAACTTGTCTTCTATTTCGCTTACATCCTTGATTCTGACATATGAACTGTATATGACATCGCGTTCAAGCTTCCTGTGGACCGCCCAGAAGAGCAAGAGTTTCTTGAAGTCGAGCACCTCGAAATGCCTTCTATACATTGCCACAGCGCCTATCCCCTTAAGCGGTGCCACAGCGTTGTTGACGGTGTCCGGAGAAATTCCAAGCCGCCGCGCGATTTCCCTCTCGACGAATTTGGATCGTCTGTTCGCAAGCGCCTGTTCCAATATGTGTCTGTACACTATCCCAGACTTGTTCATATTATCGTCCGATTTTTTGTTAAGAGTATTTATATATTGTCCGATTATTATCATACGATACAAATATTTATACTTTTCTAATTCAGACAAGTTTGGCTCTGTATCAATTTACGGAGGATACAGACGTCATTCTTAGGATAGCACCGCAAGGTTAGTATAATAATATTGGAGCAATGCATATGTCGTCGTTCCATGTAAATGGAGGCTGGTTGGATTTTGCACAATCGGCAACTTCATCCTCCGTATTTGGGTACAGAGTCACAAGTTTAATATCTATCTTGCGTCGCTTGATGGGCAGATATCCTTCAGCATACAGTCGCTGCAATGCTTCATCCTCGCGGTGCAGACGTCCCTGCCCAATGCGATGAACAGATGGGAGACGTTGACATACTCCTTCCTGTCGACCAGCTCCATTAGCTTCGCCTCTATGGCTCTCGGATTCTTGGTCCTCGCAATCCCGAGCCTGTTGGCGACGGTTATGCAATGTGTGTCTATCGCTATACCCTCGTAGACATGGAAGGCATTGCCGAGCACGACGTTGGCTGTCTTCCTTCCAACACCAGGCAGTTTTACCATCTCTTCCATGTCCCTTGGAACGCTGCCGTTGAAGTCATTGTAGAGTATTTTCGCCGTTGCCACTATGTTCCTGCCCTTGCTGCGGTAGAGACCCAGCCTGCCTATGTGCCTGTAGAGTTGGTTTGGTCTCAGCTTTGCGAATTCTCTGGGTGTCCTGTAGGCTTTGAAGAGCTCCCTGGTAACCCTGTTTACCTGGATGTCTTGTGATTGTGCCGAGAGCATCGTGGCGACGAGCAGCTCCCAGGGATTGGCGAACTCGAGAGAAGTTTTCATCTCCTCCCTGTACCTTTTCTTGAGCCTGCGCATTACTTCATCGATGAACTCCCTGTCTGCCATTCAGAATCACACCAAGCTATAAAAGCTACGATAGGTTATAAAGCCTTAAGCGGGATACCTATTAAGTGGGGTGTTGATTCGACAGCCAAACTTCTTCCTGAGAAGGAAGTAAAGGAACTGGTCAGGATACTCGCTACGGAGTACAAGGCCGCGAAGTACTATCTGGACTTCAAGACGCCGATAGACTTGGTCACAGCAGCAATACTTTCCGCTCAGACGCTTGACGCCACAGTAAACAAAACAACACCGACTCTCTTCGCGAAGTACAAGACAGCAAAGGACTATGCGAATGCTGACATTGAAGAACTCACCGACATGATAAGGAACATCAGCTTCGCGGGAAACAAGGCGAAAAACATAATCAATACTATGAAAGCGATACAGGAGAAGTACAACGGGAAAGTCCCGAACAAGATGGAGGAGCTCATCGAGCTCCCAGGCATAGGTAGGAAAACCGCCAATACCATACTGATAAACGCCTACAACGTCGTCGAAGGTATACCTGTCGACACCTGGGTGATAAGCCGCTCATACAGGTGGGGCCTCAGCTTGAACAACGATCCAGACAAGATAGAGCGGGACCTTATGAACGTCATCGACAAGAAGTACTGGCACAACTGGGCTTACGTGGTAAAGACGCACGGTCGTGCAGTTTGCCAAACCGTGCCCTTCTGCAGCAAGTGCCCAGTGAACAAGATTTGCCCGAAGAACAACGTGAAGAAACAATTATGATCGCATGAGGATAATAGCAGACCTACAGGTGCACAGCAGGTTCGCGCGAGCGACCAGCAAGGACATAAGCCTCGAGAACCTCGAGAAGTACGCGCGGATCAAGGGCCTGGGGTTGCTCGGGACCGCGGACTTCCAACATCCACAGTGGAACAAGGAGCTGAAGAAGGGTCTCGAGGAGGACGATAGCGGCATACTGTGGAGCAAGACCGGCTTCCCATTCATCTGGCAGACAGAGATAAGCCTGATGTTCTCTCAGGGGGGGAAGAGCAGGGCCGTTCACATGCTCGTTTACGCGCCAAATACGACTGTCGCGGATAAGATAATCTCCTACCTTGGCAGCAAGGGCAGGCTGGACTATGACGGGAGGCCGATATTCGGCATGTCCGTGCACGATGCGGTTAAGGACCTGAAAGCGATATCCGAAGATATAGAGCTCATCTTCGCGCATTGCATGACTCCCTACTTCGGAATTTATGGCAGCAAGTCCGGCTTCGACTCACTCAAGGAATGTCTTGGCGATCAGGCGGAGAAGGTATATGCAGTCGAGTCCGGTATGTCTGCGGACCCTGGTATGCTGTGGCGTTTCAAGGAACCATTCAACGTCGTGTCGTTCAGCGACGCGCACTCTATGTGGCCATGGAGGATAGGCAGAGAGGCAACGATATTCGAGATACCGAAGCTGACATACAAGAACGTGGTGCACGCCATACGCACCGGAGACGGGCTTGCCGGCACGATCGAAACCCCTCCCGAATACGGGAGGTACCACTGGGACGGCCACAAGGACTGCAATTTCTCGTGCCCTCCACAAGAGACAAAAAAGCTGAATGGGGTGTGTCCCAGGTGCGGCAAGAAGCTGATAATAGGGGTCGATTACAGGGTTGAGGAGCTGGCCAAGGAACCGGATGGATACAGACCGCAGAGCGCGAAGCCATACTACTTACTGGTTCCCCTGCATGAACTGATCGCGTTTCACCTCGGCACCACCCTTCTCTCGTCAAAAAAGGTTTGGGAGATCTACAACAGGATCACAGACATGTTCGGAACCGAGTTCGACGTCATGCTGAACGCAAAGGAGGCAGACCTAAACGCTGCGCTTCCTGATGACGCCACACTCGTGAGGCTGATAATGTTGAACCGGGATGGAAAGCTACCGATACAGCCTGGTTATGATGGGGTCTATGGCAGGATAAACCTGCAGGAAAAAGCCGGTAGCGAAGAACCTATCAAATCCGGCCAGGGCCAAAAGGGGCTGATCGGCTTCCTCGGAAAATGACTTTTACTTCAGGTTCGGGAATGCCACAGAATAATATTAATCTTTACCCGTGTAAACCTTACAGGGTGAAACTATGCAGAGCTTGATAGACATAGGAGAGCCAGCACCAGAGATATCCGCCCAGTGCTATTTTCCGGAAGGGAAGGAGATAAAGCAGTACAGGCTCAGCCAGGACAAGGGCAAGTGGGTAATACTTACGTTCTACCCAGGGGACTTCACATTCGTTTGTGCCACCGACGTCGAGGCGTTCAGCGCAGTGTACGACGACTTCAAGAAGAACAAGGCAGAGGTGTATGCGGTAAGCACGGACAGCATCTTCTCCCACAAGTCATGGGCCGAGATGAGCCCGCGCGTAAGGGAAAGTAGGATACCGCTGATCGAGGACTTCACGAAGCGCACCACAACGGAGTACGGCTTCCTCAATAGGGGCAGTGGTGCCGCCAGGCGGGGCACTGTGATAATAGACTCGGATGGGATCGTGCAGTACATATCTGTGCACAACGACGGTCTCGGCAAGGACGCAGAGCACATCTACACTGCATTCATGGGGCTCAAGACAGTGCATGACACTCCGGCAGAGGCTGGGCACATCTGCGCGATACCAGCCAATTGGAGGGTCGGCAAGAAGACGCTCGACATCGACGTACAGAAGGACATAGGGAAGCTGTGACCGCCACCACACCAGGCCTCTCACAGACTTGACAATCCTGCGCTATTGGCAGTCACCACATACGCAGCCACGCTCATAGGTGGCGCCATAGCGATACGGCTCAGGAAGGTGCTCCGCTACTTCTTCGCCTTCTCTGATCTTTGTCAGCATACTAATCACACCAAAAAGAGATGAGTATCAGTTTACAACATTCGTCGGCCTACCGTTGAGGAAGTTCTCAATGTTGCCTATGAACAGTTCCTGCTTATTCTTCCTTGCCTCAATGCTTATGAACGCTATTGGGGGATATACAATACAGTTCTTGTACTTGGACAGCTTTTCTATATCTTCCTGTCTCATCTCATCCGAGTGGTCGAATATGAACGTCATGTCGACCTTAGCAAGGCGCTTCTCGAGTGCTGTGATATCAACAGTCTCCATAGGCACCGTGTTTACCACTATGGCACCCCTCTTTATTCTGGAAAGCGCGGCTTCGTCGAAGAATCTGTTTGTTTCTGGCGTGTGTGCGAAGTTGATCGATATGAAATCTGAGTCTTGCAGCAGCGCGTCCTTATCCTCGTATCTGATTCCCATCGCCTCGCAGTCCTCCTTCCTGTTCCTGCTCCAGTATCTGACGTCGGCACCAAAGCCCTTTGCCAACTCCGCAGTCCTCTTTCCTATGTTTCCTAGGCCGAACACGCCGAACACCCTTCCCCTAATCTCTGTAGCAGACATCCCAACGAAGTTATAGTTCTCGGCAATAGACCTCCTCTTGCCTTCGTCGAGCTGCCTTATCTCATTAAGTATGGCGGCAATCACAAACTCGGCCACGCTCTCTGTACAATACCCGGCTATGTTGGTCACTGGTATACTTCTCTCCCGTGCATATGCTGTGTCAATCTTGTGGTATGCGATGGCGAGAGTACCTATGTACTTCAGATTCTCTGCCACGTCCATATGCTCTTTCGTGATTGGGGTTGCAAACCCAACGAGCAGGCAGTCCGTATCAGCGATTTCCTTGAGGATGTCAGGGCTGTCCTTAGGCAGAGAGACAGTCTTCTTAGCAAGGGAGTGCAGCCTGTCCCAGTACTGGCTGTTCATCACGCTCTCAGGCATGTTCACGAGGAGTATTTTTTCAAATGGCATATTTCCTTAACCTATCTACAATATTTATGTGTTGTGCAGCCTGAACTGTGTGGCTCTGTATCAATTTACGAAGGATACAGACGTCATTCTTAGGATAGCACCGCAAGGTTAGTACAATAATATTGGAGCAATGCATATGTCGTCGTTCTATGTAAATGGAGGCTGGTTGGATTTTGCACAATTAGCAACTTCATCCTCATATTTTAGTACGGAGCCAAGGTTTCCGATCAGACCGGCAGAATCAGACACCTGCCTTGACCTTCAACGCCTGCACATTCTTCATGTGGTTAACGCTGGTGAGTGCCCTGTAGGCCGCCATAAGTGTGTTGTACTTTGATCTCGTCCTTCCCTTCGAGAAGCTCCAGAGATCCTTAACCCCTACGAGCGTGAGCATCTTCTTCAGCGGGTCGCTTGCCACGAGACCCAGGCCCTTGGGCCCAGGCTTCAGCGTCACCTCAACGCTCCCGCACTTTCCCTTCACCGTTATCGGGAGGCTGTGCTCGGTACCGCATTGGCACTGCCACGACCCGCACCCGAATATTACGGGCACTATGTTCTTCTTCGCGCTGACGGTCGCCGTGTCTATGGCAGCCCTGACTTCCGTGTCCTTACCCGCGCCTATGCCGACGTGTCCTTTCCCGTCGCCTACGACGACAGTCACTCTGAACTTCGCCTTGCGGTTGTTCTTCGTCATGCGCTGGACGTTCATTATCTCTATGACCTCGCTCTTGAGGCCTGGGAGCAGCGTCTCTGCTATACCCTTCTCCTCTATCTTGTGGCCCTGGTGGAATATCTGCTCTATAGAGGTTATCTCGTGGGCCTTCACCTTCTTGCCCACCTCCGTGACCGGGCTCCACCCCTCTATGTCGAACGGCTTTTCCTCCTCCTCGTATCTTCTTCTCTCTCTTCTTCTCTGCAAAATATCACTTCGTCTTTATGGCAGTGCTGACCTTGCCGAACAACTCGTCAAGCTTGGCAACGTCCACGTTGCCCTTCTTGTAAAGCGTGAATGCGTCCTTGTTTGCGCCCGCATAAGCCTTTATGTGCTCGCCGCGGATCCTCCTCTCGTCGAACTCTATACTGTTCCTTATCTTGAGGCCGTTGTCTACCGCACCCTTCGCCGCGGCGAAGAGTATCGACGCCTTGCTGGGCTTCCTGAGCCCTATATCGAGCGTGCACTCGCCCACGTTGAGCTTTAACACCTTCCTCGCGAGCAGCGCTCCAGTGAGGTAGGCGGTCGGGGTGTTCCTCTTAGGGATCCAGCCGAACTCCATGAGCTCGCTTGAGTGCGCCATTGCGACCACCTTGTCGCCGCTCTGCTCGTACAAGACGACCTGCATAGTTACGCTCCTATTGGAGCGCCTGACCACAACCCTGGGCATCCTGCCCTTGAGCAGCGCTATCCTCTTCGCGTAGTCCGTGCGTCCCTCCTTCCTTCTCCTTCTTATCATGTGCATCTGATCACAGTTTCTTCAGCTCCTCGACCCTCTCGTCCGTCATCTTGACGGTGGTGCGTATGTGGTTTATCAGCGACAGCTTAGTCTGGAAGTTGCCTCCCTTGACGAGCGCATAGTACCTTTTGAACATTGTATTGTCGATCTCGCTGGACTTCTTGAGCGCCTTGAGTATCCTTCTCTGGGCCCTGACCTTCTTCTTGTAGGTCATGCCCTTCCTTGCCTTCCTGGTTCCCTTCCTTCTTCCTGGTCCCCTCGCCCTTCCGGCGTGCCTCTTCTCCTTCAGCTCCTTGCCGTGCAGGCTGAGCGTGCTATTCGCCTTGATGGCGTAGACCTTGCCGGACTTTATGAGCGCCCTCACGTCCTCCTTGGTTATTGCCTTCTGCGCGTCTTCGAGCGCGCCATCCTGTATGCGTATGCTGTTGACGCCTCTCCTCAGTATCAAGGCCGCCGCCCTCTTGGTAAATTTAATGCTCATTCACTGCACCTTTCTTTTCCTGCGGCGGGGTCGCCTTGATGGGCTTTGTCGCCTCGCTGCCCTTCGCCTCCTGCTTCTCCTTGCCCTCCTCTTTCTTCGCCAACCCAATGCCCGGGTTCGCCACCTCTATTCCGTGCTTCTTCGCAGCCTCGAGTATGAGCCTCCTTGTGCGCTTCGACACCGCGTGCACTATTATTGCGTCGTGGGTCTCGTGCATCTTCCTCCCGTGGAACGCCTCAATATCGGAAACGTTGCGTATCAGCGCCGCACGCTTTCCACTTCCCCTCATGTGCCTTATGGCGGCGGGGTTGCGGTAGCCGATCGTGGGTTCTGCACCCATGAATGCCTTCTTTACGCGCTTCTTGTTGTCGATGCCGCGCTGCTTCCTCCACCTTTCCTTCACGCCCTTCCTGCTCTTCGCCCCGTAGTTGGGGACGTTGAACTTCGGGTGCGATTTCTTCTTGAATGTCATGAACATCACTCTCCTATCGCATAGTATATGCCGTCCTGGAAGACGCGTATGTCGCGCTTCCTTATCTTCGTGGCATTGCGTATGTTTGCTGCGGTTTGCGCCACGTCGTCAAGGCAGGTGCCGTAGACGCGCACGTTCTGCCCCTTCACCTCGACCTTCGTGCTGCCTATTATGTCCGCCTTCCTTACCGAGCGCTCGCCGAACATGTTCTTTATCGAAACCTCGCTGCCCTTCGCCTCCACGACCATTGGGAAGTGGGCGAACACTATGCTCATGTGCTTCTCGAAGTGCTTCGTCACGCCCTGCATGTCGTTCTTCAGTTCCTTCGCGAACGCGTTGACCGCTTTTCCGGCCTTCCTGGCCAGGGCGGGCTTAGTTGTAGGCATCACCTCGACGGCATTGCCGCTCGCCTTGACTTCGAGCAGCACGTCGTTGAACCTCCTGACGTTGGAGCCGAGGCTGCCAGCGGTGTGAACCTCGCTGCCATTCACCTCCACCTTAACTCCGTTCGGAATCTCTATCTTCATGTAATCATCAATACACGTATGCGAGGAGCTTGCCCCCTATGTTCTGCTGCTTTACTTCCCTTCCAGTCAGCACCCCCATTGAAGTCGATATCACGAGCATGCCAAAGTCCTTGCTCGGTATGTAACGCGACTCGTACTTCTGTATGTCGTCCTTACCCGCGCTGAACCTGGGCTTTATGACACCGATGTCGTTTATCCTGTTGGAGAGCGAGATCTTGAGCATCTTCGCCCTCCTATCGGTGTACTCCTCATATCCCTCTATGTAGCCCTCCCTTTTCATGACGTCGAGCACAGCCCTTATCAGCTTTGTCGAATATACGCTGCACTCCCTCCTGCCGAGCAGCTCGTGCGTCTTTATCGTGTTGATCGAATCAGCAAACCTGTCCATGACATCATCCATACTTCTTGAAGCCGAGGTTTGGTGCAACTTCGCGCAGGCAGCGCCTGCAGATGTAAAGGCTGTGCGCCCTTATGAGTCCCCTGCTCGTACCGCAGATCCTGCACTTCCTGTGACCCTTGCCCTTGAACTTGTCCTCAATCTTGACTTTCATCAGCATCACTATACAATCTCTACGTTGAGCTCGCGCTTCAGGTAGTCGCCAACTTCATCCTTTGACACGATAGACTGGTTCCTCGCCACCCTTCCGGGCTTTGATTTTCTTATCGCGACGCGCCCTCCGGGCCTACTGAACGACAGGTTAACGTTCATTCCTAGCATCCCTATCTTCGGGTCATACTTCACTCCAGATATGTCGATGTACTCCCCTATGCCGAAGCTCGCCGTGTTCTCGCTTATCGAGCTCTTCTTGACCTTGCTGTCCACGGCATCGAGCAGCCTTTTCGCGAGCTCCTTCGTGCCTTTCCTAACAGTGACGCGCGCGCCTATCTTCGTACCAGGCGATATTTTGAATGCGGGTATCCTCTTCTTGGAGTGCTCGTCCACGGGCTTCATACCGGTTATCAGCTCGAGCAGCCTCTTCGCGTTCGCTTGCTTGGCGTCGTCGTTGCCCGTGCCAACGTTTATGACTACCTTGTCAAGCCTTACCCGCTGCATCCTGTTCTGGCCTTCCATGAATACCACTACTGCGTCACCATGACGTTCTTGACTATGGTCTCGAACGTCCCCTGCTTGGAAGAGACTGTAATGCTCTTCGGGCTGTGCATGTTACCTTCTTTGATGTCCTCGACCTTGCCCTCTATGCCGACGTTCACCCCAGCTATGACAACGCACTTCGCACCCTTCTCGAGCCTGAGCACCTTCCTGATCTTCCTGTCGGAGCCTATGCATATCGAGTCGTTGACCTTCGCATCGGCGCTTCCGGGCACGACGCTACCGTCGTGAAGCCCGAACATGAGTTTGCCCTTCCTGTCTTTGTACTTCCTGATGAGCTTGTAAGTTGCCTCATCGTGCTTCTCTGTCTTGGAGAACACGGCCTTGGCGTTCTCGTTTATGCCAACAACGTAATGCGCGTCCCCTACTGTGATGACGTCGCTAAGTCCAATCGGGTACTTGACGTCCCTTATGACTTTCCCGTTGACTTTGACCTTGCTGTCGCTGAGCACCTTCTTCGCGTCCGCGGTGCTATCGACCAGGCCCTCCTTCTTCAGGAAGACGGCCATGGGTAGGCTCCTGTCCATCGAGTGCCTTCCGGCCCTGGTCTTCATTATGTACTTGCTTGCCTTCCTGTGTATGCCCAGGTATGTCGGCGATTCGAGCGCCTTCATGTGCCTGTCATTGCCTTTGCTCGCCATATTATCACGCTGTAGGCGCGGTCGCACCCACGGGCTGCGCCTCTGTCTCGTTCTCCTCTTTCGGTTTCTCGGCCTTCTGCGCCTTTGCCGCCGGTTTCTCGGCCGCAACCTTGACCTTCAGCTTTGCCGCCCTCAACCTGTCAGACAGATTGAGGTCGGTTATGTAAATGTTGCTGCTGCTTACGGGCACGCTGTACTCCTTTCCTCTTGCGTTCTTCTTCTTGAGCGCGTCTATGAATACGCTTCCCTTACGCATGTTGACGGCCGTCACCTTTCCGGTCTTGCCCTTGTTGCCCCCGGCCATTACTTTCACGGAATCGCCCTTAGATATCTGTACGGCCCTGGCCTTTATACCCAGCTTCTGCTTGAGCTGCTTGTCGAGGTGCGCATGCACGAAGTGCTGGCGCTCGTGCATGTCCGCGTTGAACCTGAAGAATCGCTGCCTCCTCGGCTTGCTGCTCTTTATCATCATATCACCCTCGAAGCGACGTTCGCTATCTTCGCATACCTCGCTATGACCTCCCTCGCTATCGGGCCCTTCACGGCCGTACCTATAGGGAGGTTCGTGTCGTTGACCAGTATCGCAGCGTTGTCCTCGAACTTGACGCGCATGCCATCCGCCCTCCTCATCGGCTGCTTCTGTCTTATTATCACGGCACGCACGACCTTCTTGACATAGTTCGGATTGCCGCTCTTGACGCTGGCGCTGACTAGGTCGCCCACGCCCGACTTCGAGTACCTTCCCTTGCTGCCCGCCTTGCCTATCTTGTTGATTATCATGAGCGTGTATGCACCGCTGTTATCTGCACACTCCAGCACCGTGCTCGGTATCAGGGTCTTCGGTATCTTAGTCGCAACTCCCTTCATTTCTGTCCCCTCTTCAGTATCTCGGTCACGACGAATGACTTCGTCTTGCTCAGCCTGCGCGTGTTCGCTATCCTCACGACATCGCCCTGCTTAGCGCCGATGCACGCTGGATTGTATGCTGGTATCCTCGAAGTTTTCCTGAGCGAGCGCTCGTACTTGTGCAGGAATGTGCTGTACTCTCTCTTCACTATCGCGGTCTTCATGGCCCTAGCGCTGACCACGACGCCCTCGAACTCGTAACCGTGCGTCTTAAGCTTCCCGTGAATCGGGCATTTGATGTCGTTGCATTCCAAACTATCACTTTCAGCTCCTAAGCCAGGAACAGCTTTATAGATGCCTCTTCCTGTAGTATTTCATGCTTTTCTCTATCCTCTCGTAAGGACGGAAAGCAATCTCGCTGCCGTGAACTGTAAATACCTTTTTGTCAGCAATGAATTTAAATGTTGATATTCTCTTGCTTATCCTCCTGGTGCCCTCCTTTGTCAGGATGATGAGCGTGTTCTTCGTCTCGTCGACGACCGTCCCGCTTATGCCCTTCTGGGTCCTGTCGCGGCTGTCGGCCACCTTGGCCTTGAGCCCTATCAGCTCGTGCAGCACTATGTTCCTGTTGTCGTACACGCGTTCATATCTGCCGCGAACAATTAAGAACCCTCGTGAAACCAGGGAGAAGCGGAACTTTACTATTGCCCTACCTCCTTGTAGATCACGCGCCTGAGCAGGTTTCCCTTTGGCAGCCGCTTCGCCTTGTTCATGAGCGTCCAGTTGAACGCCTGCCACGCGAAGGAGCATAAGGTCGCTGAGGGAGAACGATCCCGTGAAGGCCCGCGCTGCGTCAGATTATCGCGGGGCCGAAGACATAGACGACAAGCGCGGTAACCGGCAGTGACAACGCAAATGACAGCACTACCTGCCGCAACGTATGCTTGTGCAGGCGCATTCTCGCCACCCCTATGCAAGCGGCGAGCAGGAGCATGGCGCCGAAGCCTGCCGCGCCGTAAGCATATAGCATGGTTATCGATGGGCCGGAGATACCCCACACGTGTATGCTAACCTTCGTCAGCAGCTTTGTGACTGCTGCTGCCACTATCGTGTTTACGAAGTAGCACAGCATCAGCACCGTCATGATGTACGGCGTGTCCATGCCCCAAAGCGCAAGGAAACCCATGAAGTAGGATGTTATCGCTATTGTGAAAAGCAGCACCCTGCCGTTTATGTCGCCAACATCAGGGTCAGGCTTTGAGACCCTCACATAGGCGAACAGTGATACTATCTCTATCACGGTTGAGAACAGGATCGCAATCACGAGGTCGACGGCCGGAGCCCCAGTGGCGAGGAAGAGCAGCGCGAATGCGTACGAGGACGAGAGCTGCGGCATGAACGCCAGCGAAACCAATCTGCTAACCCGCTTCGCCATGCCCATCGAAATGCCCCTCCAGACCTGTCACTTGACGGTGACCCTGTCAGATATGTTTGTTATGCGGTCGATGTCATAGTTGACGACCGTGCCGTAGTTCGTCCTTATCGCGACTATGCCGTTGCCCGGGAGCACCCTCACTATCTTGCCGATGTAGGCGCCTATGTCGTTTATTACGACCTTACCCTTCATCTTAGCGCTCCTTATCGCGGCCTTGCGGAGGTGAGCGCTGAATATAGAGATACCATACCCGGCAAGGATCGTTACGACGCTATAGGCGAGCAGCTCCCAGAAGTATATTTGCCCTATGAACCAAGCCGCAGTTAGGTAGAGCAGCACTATGCCCATGACACCATAACCTATGTACGAGCCCTCGCGTATCGCCTTGTAGCGCAGCCTCCTGCTCTCGAGGTCGACTATCCTGCCGGCAACGTAGAGTGCCAGGCTGATCGGGAGTATCAGTATGAATCCCTCCACGGCATAGGAGGCTATGCTGACGGGATCGTGCGTCACGCGCAACCCATAAACGTAGCTGCCGTATCCTACGACTATCGCGATCACAAAGAACAGCATTGCCCCAACGTAGAATATGAAGCTGAGGCGCTCTATGCTGAAGCCCAGGCCGCGGAAGCTATAGCTGATCCTATCCTCAAGGCCTACACCCTTTATTATAAGGTAAAGGCCGATGAGCGCCACTGGCGGCTGCCATCCGTAGTTGAGGTAATAGCTAATCGCGAAGAGCAGCATGATCAATGCCGGCACGCCGAAGACTATGCGCGCATAGTGTGGCTCCTTCAATTTCTCTAGTATCGCGAAGTACGTGTTTTCAAGCTGCTCTGCCTGCTTCATACGTACAATGTCTACGCTGTTCACCTTTATCCTGTTCTTGAGCAGCGGAAGTACCCTCGAGTCGCTCGCGCCGTCCGTGACGAGCACGCATGCGTCCACCTTGAACCTGTCTATCACTATCTCTATCTGCCTCGACAGCTCGGCGTCCGCCACGTAACCCTCGCGTTCCGCTCCAGTAAGCGTCGCAACCCTTACTCCATACCCCTGCTTCTTGAGTTCGTCGTACTTCCTCACTGCCTCGAACATCGTGTTCGCGTCGCTGTCCTGCGGGTCCTTCAGGGCGAGTGCGGCAGCTGCCTTCAGGTTCTCCTCCCTTCCCAGCACAGGACCGGTTATCCTCGTCTTCCTGTACAGGTCGTTGTCTATGTCGACCGCGAGTACGAGTACGCGCTCCTGCATGAATCTCACTCTCGGTAACTGCTCAGTGCAGTAATAAAAAGCTATGTCAGGCGCAACCGAACCGCGCGTTATCCAGCGCGGCAGCGCGCCGCCGAACTCAGCATTGCGTAAGAGTTTAAGATTCTCACGGGATTTTGTCGACGGAAAATATGGCTTGTCATCGGAAGCACATGATTACGCCGTTCGACGACAGGTTTTTGCACTAAGGCAGTGTGAGAATTTTCCTGTCGTCTAGGCGTGAAAATA
>JACWAL010000040.1 GCA_014874295.1 Microcaldota archaeon | reverse complement strand
CAAGGGCTGGAACATAATGCCCTTCTACGGGGTGGACACCAGCGAGTTCTCGAGCAGCTGCCATGTGAGCATGCAGCAGATGGCGAACTCCACCTACATCTATGATTCGCTTGACAACAGGTACCTGTCGGCTGCCGATGCGGCGAGCCAGAGCTCCGCCGCGGCCTGGTGGGCGTCGTCCCTCCAGTACGTGTCGGACTGGACAGGCTGGTACTACTCGCCGACGGACTGCATGGCGTCATTCAGCGTCGACAACATATCCAAACACTATCCGCAGCCCACGCAGCTCACCTCTGGCTGGAACCTCATGACAGTGCTGCCGTCGATGCTCAACCAGACATATACTGACATGTTCGCGACCTGCAGCGTGCAGAAGGTGTACGGATGGAGCAACGGCGCATGGACGCCAAGGTATGCGAACGTATCGGCCTACATGGTGGGGCAGGGCCTCGCGTCATCCTACTCACAGGGAGTGACGCCAAGCCAGGTCGGCACCTCGCTGCTGCTCTATACCTCGACCACGTGCGCGCTGTCTCCGTCAGCTTCCGGCGGCTCAGGGGGGACGCCGCCGCCTCCGCCAAGCTCTGCAGGCTAGTATGGTTGATAAAATGGATGCACAAGAACAGCAAGCCCGGGCAAGGGCCGCCCCGGTAGCGGAAACCACCGTCAAACCGCGGCCCTCGATGAAGGTGATAGCTATCGCGATAGTGGCGGTGCTCGTGGTCATGGCAGCTGTGTACTACTTCGTCTTCTACCGGGGCGCTGTGCCATCCCAGGCCTCGACGGTAACAACGACGCAGCCAACCACGCAACCCACGACCACTGTGAGTGCGGGCAGCACGAACGGTTCCGCGCACGCGCCACCATTCCCGACGTGACCGGATAACCGGGTGCATCCGATGGGGCTCTTCGGCATCGGCGACGGGAAGATGGAGCTGCAGGTCTATAACCCCAACGTGTCCCCCGGGCAGAAGGTCGAGGGCACTGCGACGCTGGCGCTGAAGAAGGACGTGAAGGGCAAGGTGGTCGTGGCAATCCTCTATGCGATAATGACGGAATTCAGGCCCGGTGGTATGGCCATGAACGGAAACAGGGCAGATAACAGGACCAACGTGCAGGTATACGAGAACAAACAGGACCTCGACGGCGAGAAACCATATACTGTTGCGGGCAGTCCCTACACCTACAGGTTCAGCTTTGTCCTGCCGCAGACGGTCGGCAACCCCGCAGGAGCAGGCGGCGGCGAGCTCGGCAAGCTGGCCGGCATGCTCGGCAGCGCGGTCAACGGCACGATACGCTGGTACGTAAAAGCAGAACTGAAACACGAGAATGCGCTCCCGTTTCCGATAGAGAAGCGGCAGGAAATCTACATGGTCTCCTCGCCGCAGCAAGGTCAGGTGTGATTCCCGCCTTCCGGGTTAGGCGCGTTAGGCCTCTCCTCAAATGCGCTGTTCCGCAAATGCGGCGCGCACGCAAGGAATATAAACCTTCTTCGCGCACCTTCTAGTGGCGATACAGTTGAGGGACCTTAGCACCAACGCGGTAGTGGATGCTTGCCTGAAGATGAGCTACAACCAGCCCGAGGGCTGCCTGTTTGTCGTTGAACTGGAGAACACGAAGGGGTACTACGAGCCGTCCAACATGCAGGTCTTCGGGAAGAACAACCGCAGGCTCTCGGTGCTGAACGAGCGCGACAACATAATGGTGAGGAAGCTCGCCAGCCTCGACGGCGCCATGATAATCAACAGGGAAGGCGCGCTGCTGCAGGTTGGCGCGACGCTGGTGCACTCTAAGAACTTCCTCAGTCACGGCAAGAGGCACGCGTTCGCGCTGGGCACGAGCGCCTACTCCGACAACCTCATCTGCATACTCGCGAGCGAGGAGGATAAGCACATACGCACGTTCCGCGAAGGCTATCTCGTCGCGAACATCGACTCTGAGACGCGCATGCCGGTGAAGACGAGCAACAAGGTCGTCGAGCTGCTCACGTCCAGGGTTACCAGCCTCGTTATAGCGAGCGGCATAGCAGCAAGCCTTCTGACGGTCAACCCGATACCCGCGATAGTCACGATAAGCGGCGCGCAGGTAATAACGTTCGAAGGCTTTGAGCGCGTGCGCGAGTTTTTCATTGGCCGCAATAGGCAGCAGCGCGCGCCAGTCCGCGGCCCTTTGGACAGATGAGTAAAGGATAAATGCGCATCGTGCAAAGCTAACGTGTAATACGGTACAGCAGTGATAGGTTGGCCGCAAGTAAGAATGTCGCGCGCACAGTAGGCAGGCAGGCCCCTGCCGGCATGGGTTTTCTGGCGCATCATTCTGGAAAGCTTGCTCTCGCCGCCATCCTCGCCTTCGCCTTCGTGCTCGCCTCGTATTACCACACAGGCCCAAGCGCCCTCAGCGGCTCGGACAATTTCATATACACATTCTCGGCAGGGCAGCTATCGCACGGCAATTTTGGCTCATTGCCGTGCTGTGGGGAAGACAACATAAAGTACATGCTCTACGCAGGGCAGGCGCTCTTTTACAACGGCGTGTTCGGCTACACCCCGCTAACCGCATCGCTCTTCGGCCTTGTATGCCTTCTCCTGACAATGGTACTGCTCTACCTGATAGGCAGGAAGCTGCACAGCGAGCGCGCCGGCCTCATCGCCGCACTGCTCTATGCGCTTATACCCATGGTCGCGATAGAAAGCTCAGGCGCCGGCGACGATATTCCAATGGTTTTTTTCGTCACGCTTTCAGTGCTGCTCGTGCTGTATGCAGTCACCGCCACACACCGCACATCCAAGCGCATCGCGATGCACCAGAAGCGTGTTGCATACCTGATGGCTGCAGGCTTCACGGCTATGATAAATTTCCTCATTGTACCTGAGGCTGCAATAGGCCTGATGGTTGTGGCAACCCTTGTCGGGTTCGCAGTTTTTACCGGGAGGACAACAGGGCAAGGAGTCACGGCATTCGTTATTGGCATCGCCCTCGCGCTGATAACAATCCTTGCGCTCTCCCAGCAGGTGGGCGGCAGCCCAACATACTTGTTCTACAATGTCGCAGGGTCGTTCAATGTGACCAACACCCACCAGTCGTTCACCGAGTACATGCAGATGCTCTTCCCGTTTAATCTAATACAGAAAGTCGAACAAACAAGGCCGCAGGACGCATCCCTTGCCCTCATTGAGGGCTACTTCTCTATGCAGACTGCATCATACCAGCAACTCGAGTTTGGAATAATCGGGTATGTATTTGCCATAACTGCAGCCTATCTTCTTACCGTGCGGGAAAAGAGGGCTGCGTTGCCTGCATTCTGGTTCGCGTTCACATTCCTTTACCTTAGCTTTGGCACGCAGAGCATCGCCAGATATGTGCCGCTGTTTACGGTTCCGAGGTTCCTTGTGCTTCTGTCCCCTGCCATAGCACTTATTATAGCAATTGCGCTGGCGGAGATTGGGACAAAAGTCTGCTATTTTGATTTCCTTACCATAACGTAAACCCTCTTGCCTATATACTCCTTTGGGCAGTCGATTTTTGCCCCTGTTCCGAACCGAGTTACTGATTTCTCGAAGACAACTACAACTTCATCACCGATTTTAAGTTTGTTCTTGATTACTTCAATCTTCCTCATTTACTCACAATATAATATATATAGATATATATTTAAATACCTTTCT
>JACWAL010000039.1 GCA_014874295.1 Microcaldota archaeon | reverse complement strand
GCGCTGCCCTCCGCCAGCGTGGCGCTGCTCTACTCGAAGGGACCGATAGGCAACGCCATACAGAATTCCAGCCTTGCGGGATGGTGGCCCCTCAACGGCAACGCCAACGACTACTCAGGCAACGGCAACAACGGTGCCGCGACCGGCATCTCCTACGTCAGGATAACGAGTAATGCCACGGCGTCACGCCTCGTGTCGAAGCTTATCATGAACGGCACGCTGTTCGGCACTGCCACGAACATGTCAGGATCGTCGCTCTCCAATTTTGTGTCCGCGCTGAAGAACAATGCGGCTCTTAGGCAGCTCTCGCTCGCGATAACGAATGACAGCCTAAGCGTCTACCAGTACTCGATGAACAGGATAGGCGTTACCTACACAGCGTTCGCATCTGTCATCTCCACTATGGGTAACTACAGCGTCCCTATAAGCGCGACTGCGACGCTGTCGACGGCGGGCTCTCAGAATTACATCTCCGCGCAGTCCAACTCAAGCTTCTGGAACAGCCACACCGTGCGGCAGGGCTCTGCCTCGAGCTTCTCTGCGCCGCTGATTGCGTGCACGAACAACTACGTTGGAGGGCAGCCGTGCTCCGGAAGCGTAACATATACGACCAGCTCGGCGTTGACCGGGAACCTGAACGTGTCCGGCAACGTCGTCATCAACTCCGGTGTGTCATTGACGTTGTCCAATCACTATATAATAGCCAGAGGTACGTTCTCGAACGCCGGCAGCATTGTCGCAGGATTCCCGGGCGGCGGAGGCGGCGGTGATTCACCAGGCACCAGCGGCGCATCGCTCACCAGCTCTTACGGCGGTTCCGGCGGGGGAGGAAGCGGCTGCAACTGGGACGGGGGCAATGGCGGCAGCACGCTCGTTGCGGGAGGAGCATCCAACAACCCCGGGCCTCCGGTCGCGGGCTCGACGCCGAGCGCGCCAACCATATCAAATTCGAACATACAGCTGTGGTCGTCCAACTTCAATGCTTATCTCGGAGGAGCAGGCGGAGGTGGTGGCGGAACGGGCAATGGGGGAGCAGGCAGCGGAGGCAGCGGTTCCTATGGTGTCTACATACAGGCGCAGACAATTTCCGCGGGTTCGATAAGCAGTTACGGCGCAGGAGGAGGCAATGGCGCTTCGTCCGGCGGAGGGGGAGGAGGAGGTGGCGTCATACTGCTTGCGTACGGTTCCGGAGGATACACTGCCGGCAGCTACGCTATCGCGGGAGGTCCAGGTGGCAGCTCGGGAGGGGCCGGCGGTTCCGGAGGCTATTGCGGTGCAGGAGCAAGCGGTGGCGCTGGTCGTGTGGTCACATACCAGTATACCACACAGCCACTCAAGACGGCAGGCTCGTGAATTCTGATGGGCTGTACACCGATGGGAACGGCACGCTCTCGGAGGAGCAGAGCATTGTCAGCGCTGCAGTGTGGAACGCCAACAGGGCGATACAGATGCTAAGAACAGACAAGTGAGCAGAGCTCAGACGCCTCCGCTCGTCGTTATGCCTCCAAACACTGTTGCCACTACGCTCGCTATTGCAAAGTAGATGATGATGCCCAGCACTATGAATATCGGGAGGTAGCGCAGTCCCTTGAGCGCCGATCCCGATGATATGGCAGACATGATGAGGCTGGCGAAGCCCGTGATGATGGTTATTGCTATGAGCGAGAACTCCTGGTACTGCTGCGCCGTTATCTTAGGGGGCGAGGGCTTAAGGAACGAGACGCCAGTGCTCGGCAGCCCGCTTGGGTTCTGCTGCATTATACCCTTCCAGACCCCAGTCGTGACCGTTATCATCTGGCTCGTCAGGCCATACAGGACCGGGGCAGCTATCAGCCCGGCGAACAGGACGAATATCGAGTACATGAGCATCTGGCTCGAGATCTCCTTCTGCGAGAGCTGCTGCGCCCTTATATCCTTGCTCAGCTGGTTCAGCAGGTCGGCCATTGCGCCCCCGTACCTTATCGACTCGATCATCATGCGCACCGAATGCTTTAGTTGGTTGGACCTGTATTTGTTGACGAGGCTGCTCAGCGCGTTCTCCATGGTTTCACCACTGAAGAGCTTCCTGCTCATCTCGCGCACGTCGTCGCCGAAGAATGAGAACTCGGGCCTCGCGGACAGCAGCATGGCCCTGTCGAGCGCTATGCCGCTCCTGAGATTGGCCGCCGTGAGCATGAAATAATCTGGAAGCATCGCCTCCATCTTCGTCTTCCTGCCGTCTATCCTGTACTGTATGAGAAAGTAGACTATCGTGATTATGAGCGCCCATGCACCCATCCCCATGCCGGCCGATATCTCGAGGCCGAACTTGAAGAGCACGTTCGCGACCGTGGCCGTCACGACGAACCCGAGCACGCCCATGACTATCATGACGAAGAGGACGCTGTTGACAGAGGTCTTCATGCCCGCGAGGTCGAGCTGTCTCGACAGCGCCACGGCAGTCCTCCTTGAAACCAGCCTCTCGAGGGTTATCGCCATGGCATCACATCGTGAACACGGGCCTGGACGACCTTATCAGTTGCAGGAACACAATCTGCAGGAAGACCAGCCCGACAAGCGCCACCGCAAGCGTCGTGAAGTCGATGCTGAATATCGCTATGAAAGTCGTGAGTATCGTTACCACTGCTATTCCCATGCTCGGGAATATTATCCCGAATAGCATGTAGAACATCGCTATCGCGTTCAGTTTCTGCCCGTATCTCCTGAGCTCAATCGTGCGCTCCTGCGTCAGCTCGTCTATGATGCTCTTCAGCGCCTCGACCACGTCGGCACCGGACTTTATGCTTACGCTCGCCTGCAGCATCAGCCTCTTGAATGAGGCGCTCTTCGATACCTCTATGACCTCGTCAATCGCGTCGACGAGCGGCGAGCCAAGCTGGACCTTCTGCACTATCTTGGCGAATTCCTTGCTCGCCTCGCCGTAGCCGGTGCTTATCGAGGTTATCGCATTGAAGAGCGGCATTCCGGAACGCAGCGATATAATGAGGTCGCGCGATGCGAAGAGGATGTCCCTGTCTATGAGCTTGGCCGCCCTCTTGCCCTTCTGCGTCGGGTAGTTGAGGAAATTCTGTAGAGCTATGTAGAATATCGCAACGCCTATGGCGATGCCCAGCGGGGCGCTTGTCGCGATCGGCATCCCGAGCTTCGAGAATATCATGGTCAGCGCGAACGCCATGGCCACCGCGAGCATTATGGACGCCATAACCATCCTGCGTATGAACTCGTAGATGCTGCCCTTCACGCCCTGCTCTATCAGCGCGGCCTCCAACCCCCTATGCTTCGCGCCCAAGTGCTCGATGTATAGCTTGAACTTCGTGGGCCTCTTGAAGTCGGTGTTGCCGAGCTGGACCCGCTGCTGTCCCTGAAGTTGGGGGATTGGCTGCGGCGACGCTTGCGCCCCAAGACCCATCTGCCCGGCCTGTTGCTGCGGTTTCGGCCCGGGCGAGAATCCAAACGCCCTTTTAGGCTTGGGCTGCAGTTCGATGGTCTTACCATCCACTTCGACTGTCCTTTTCTCCCTCTTCCACAGCATCATTTACCACTCCTTATCAGGTACTCCTCCAACTCCTTCGTTGCCTCCCTCAGCCTTTCGTTGCGCAGGCTTATAAGGTTGCTCTCAGCGACCACGGGCTGCGCGCCCCTCTTCTTCACTGCCTTGCTGAGGCCATAGAGCTCGTCCCCAACCACCTCCAGCTGGTCTGAACCGAACGCGCCCTCCTTCAGTCCCGTGATTATCTTCTCGAGTTCCCCTATCTGGTCGGTCACCGACAGCCTCGGCAGCACCAGGTCCTCGTCGCGCACCCTCCTGACCGCTACCGCCTTGGCGCCCATGACCTCGAGCTTCCTCAACGCGTATTCCACGCTTCCGAGGCGCGCGGGCTGCCGCTGTGCGGATGCTATTTCTGTAGGCTTCTCCTCGGCTGCAATGCCCATCTTTCTCATGGTCTCCTGTAGTTCGTTCTTGACCTCGCGGGCCTGCTTCATAAATTCCGTCTCGTAACCAGCGCTCTTCTCCAGGCCAACGTGCAGCAGCGTCGAGCTGGCGGCCCTCGGCTGTGTTTCTTGCTTCGACATCGGTCTGCCAGACGAAAGCGCGCCTATCAGGCCGACAGCGGCTCCGTATCCCATGCTTGTCGGCCTCCTTGCTGGCGCGAAGAGCGGCGATATGTCCACCTTTGAGGATTCTGCCTCGCCTTCCTTGCCCTCGAGCTCCTCGAGGAGCTTCACGTCCTCGTCGTACTTCTCGGCCAATCCACCTACCTACTTGAAGAGCTCAGGCGAGAACTTGACGTTGTCCTCGACGAGCTGTATGACCTTGCTCTTGTTCTTGTAGTAATTCGAGACGACCATGCCGGCATCGTTGACGCTTATCACGTTGTTGTCGACCATCCACTTCAGCATCTTCACCTTCGTCTCGACGTCCTGTGCTATCTCGCTCTTCCCGAGGCCGCCATACATCGAGATCGTCTCGGCGAGGTGCGTCAATTCGGAGACCTGCGAGAACGTGTCAGTGCGTATGTTCCACCTGTAGTTGACGTTGACATCGCCGCTCCTGAGCACCTCCGCGAACTCCAGAGTGCGCCTGATGCCCTTCGCCCTGTGCCTGAACTGCACAACTACGGACCCAAGGGCGTTCATCAGTATCTTGGGTATCGCTATTGGAGGGTTGGTCATCCTAACTATCGTGTCAGCCGCGTTGTCCGCGTGCACTGTGCCATACACTGCATGACCTGTGTGTATGGCCTCGAACATCGTCTCGGCGTCCTTCTCGACCCTCACCTCCCCTACGAGCACTATGTCGGGCCTCTGCCTGAGCGCGTTTATCATCAGGTTGTAGAGCGTGATCTCCCCCTTGCCCTCCGGATTGGGCATCCTCGTCAGCATCGGTATCCACTGGAAGAAGTCCGGGAGAGTCAGCTCCCTCGTCTCCTCCACGGAGATTATCCTCCTTGTCGGCGGGAAGAATATGCTCATCGCGTTGAGGAAGCTGGTCTTTCCGCTGGCCGTTCCCCCAGATATGAGCAGGCTGACCTCATTCTCTATGCACGTCCATATGAGCCCTGCCATATAGGGGTCTATCGTATTGTTCTTTATCAACGCGGGCATCGTCCACGGGTTCTTCGCGAACTTCCTGATCGTTATCGTATTGCCCTTCTGCGAGACCGGATAGAGCGTCGCGTTGACCCTCGACCCGTCGGCCAGCTCGGCGTCCATCAGCGGGGAGAGGTTGTTGATCTCGCGGCCAACCGCCCTTCCTATCTGGTCCGCCTTGTTGTAGATGTAGTCCTCGTTCTGCGCCTTTATGTTGGTCATGCACCAGGAGTACTTCTTGTGGAAGATCCACATGAACTCGTTCGCGTTGTTGACCGCCACCTCCTCGAGGTTGTCGTCGGCCAACGGCACTTCAAGGTCGCCAAGGCCTATCATCATGTTCATTATGTACGAGATAAGCAGCTTCTTCACGTCCTCGCCCGTCTGCGGCAGGTACCTGTCGATGAGCATGCTGCTCGCTTGCGCGTACTTGCTACGCACCTCGTCCATGTACTCAGCCTCGTTGAGCCTGTTCGGGTCTATGGGCACGAGAGCCATAAGATCCGGCCTGAGCGACATAAGCAGCAGCTTGGTTGCGTCGCCTATGCCTGGGTAAGTGACCTCATATATCGGCGTGAACGCCTCGTCAGAGTTGTATATGCGAACGTAGACCTGCGTGCCCTTGACGTCGAGCTTATAGCTCTCGAGCACATTAACGTTCTGACCCTGTTGCTCCTCTGCCATGTGATTCACTCGTTGCCTGCAGGCTGCGCGCCCTCTCCCACTTGCGGCTTCTTCTTGTCGCCCTTCCTGAACCTTATCTTGCTGACGGCATTGTCAAGGCCCTTCCTTACGTCCTCCATGGCCTTGTCCGTCTCCTCTGACTTCTTGGACACCCTCCCAACTGCTTCCGCCTTCTTCTCGATGTCGACGTTCTTGGTCTCGAGGGCGGCGAGCTCCCTCCTCATGCTGCCTATCTCGTCCTTCAGCGCTTCCACCCTCGTCTCGGCGTCCTTAACTGCCGCCTGTACGTCGTGCAGGGTGTCGTACACCTTCGAGGCATCGCCAAAGCTGAGCTTCACCGCCTCTATGCCAGAGAGCAGTTCACCTGATTTCGAGTTGAGTATGGACAGGCCCTTTGTTACTGTTTCATAGCTCTTGGAATAGTGCTCGCTGAAATCCTTGACCGTCTTGTCGAGCAGCATGCGCTGCCTGTTCTTCTCGGCGTTGAAGCTTCCGACTTCTCCGAGCATGCCCCTCGCGACCTTCGTCCTCTCCCTTACGGATTCGTTGGACTTCGCGAGCTCCTTCTCCTGCAGCGCCAGTTGTTGCACCGCGTCGTTGCCCTGCTTGAGCATGTCCTGCCTTATCTTGCTGACCTGCGCCTCGAACTCCTTGTGTGCATCATTCAGCCTCCTCACCATATCACCCTTGATGGATTCGAGATGCTTGCCGTAGCCCTTCGCCTGTTCGAGGAGGTCCTGTTCGCTGCGTATGGCGCTAGGCAGGCCACCGAGGTCCTGAGAGTCGAGGTATTTAATCTTGTCCATCAAAGCCGCGACCTTCGCGTTCGCCGAGTCATATGTGCCTTCGAGCTGCGCGCGCAGTTTTTCTGCAGTTGCGTTCTCTCTATTCACCTGTTCGTATATCTTGTTGATCTCATTGAGCTTCTGCTGCATGTCCGGGAGCTTCTCGGCGTAGGTCTTGTTCGCCATCAGCACGGCAGACTTGAGGTCCGCGACCATGTCCGATATCCTCCTTAGCTCCATCAGCTTGGACTCGAATTCCGTGTTCAGTATCTCACTCTGAACGGATATCTTCTTGCCTATTTCCTTCGCACCGGCTCCCGTGGTTAACGGCGAGATATACATCTTGCCGAGTTCGTACGTCACCTTGACCATGCCGCCCTTCTCCAGTATCTTTATCCAGTTTTCTACGACTGAGGGGGCCATGCCGACGCTCGTCGATATCGCGTTGATGTCAGACTTTCCCTTCGCCTTTATCAGATCAAGGAGAGCATCGATACTTGTTTTAATCTGGTCGTCGGCCATTGGATCGCAGCTATATCAAATTAAACAGTTATAAACCTTTTGCAATCCATCGAATCTCGTGAATGGCAGTTTTGGCGTCGGTGCAGGAAAACGCAACATTGTATTCCCCAATTCTGCGTGAAGTACGCAACTTATTAATATTTGGGGGCGAAAGAAGGGGACTGCCGCAAGGTGTGGGGGGCAAAGTGGTGCAGCGTTGCGCCCTGCGGGCTTGCGCGAAATGTGAGGGGTATCAAGATGGGAACTGAAAAACGCATCGAGCCCGGTAACGCCGTTGCGCCTTCCAGCAGGAATGCAATGGAGGTCAAGGACATTGAATACAAGTTCGTCCATGGCGACGGGAAGTACAAGACGGTTTCATGGAGGGCGATGAGCATTATATACGGAGAGCACGGCCTCCAGAGGGAAGCAGAGCTCGCTACACAGATGAGCAGGCTCGATCCGGACTGCGGGTTCAGTACCTATTCCGCAAGGGTGACGCTTGGCGCCGCCGAGAAATTGATCGAGAGCCAACAGCTCCAGCACGATGTTCAGGATCCAAGCCTCGAGAAGATAGTGAACCTCGCTGCGGACAAAGCCGAAGTCGTGGCATCGCTGAGCGACATCGTGGCCGGGACGGCAATACGCGAGGAGGTCAAACGGCTCCGCGCGCGGCTGCACGAGCAGCAGATGAGAGCCGATGGATGAAGCAGTAGTTTCAGGCCAGGCTGCCTGTGATATCAAACAACTGCGGCTTGTGGCATACGGTGCGGGTCGATTAATATCTGCAAAATGAAATGAAGCAAACCCGAAACGTACAGCAAGAGTTAAATAGATAGCTTTCCGCAATTACAGGAAACGGTGAATCAATGGGGAAAGGTGCTAAAATAGCAATAGGGATTGTGGCACTGGCGGTCATCGTCGTGGTCGCGTATTCCGTCTACAACATGGGAGGGCAGCAGGGCGCGTACGGCACGACCACAGTTTTTGGAAGCCCAGCACAGCAGGGAAGCCAGATGGTGTTCAGCATAACCGACCCGCCATCTGTCCCGAGCGGCACGGGCGCGTTGCTTGTGGTGTACTCTTCGCTGCAGGCGCACGTCAATTACGCTAACGGCACCTCGGCGTGGATATCAGGTAGCGGATCCGGGACGCTGGACCTCATGCAGCTCGTCAACTTCACGCAGGTCATAGGCAGCGCTATAGTGCCTAGCAACTCCGTGGTAAACGCGGTGAGGATGCAGATAAGCTCGTCGAGCATAACAATCAATGGAACCACATACAACGTGACATTGCCTGCCGGCAGCGACACGCTGACGGCGAACGTCAGCGAGACGAAGGTCAACGGCACGATGAGCGCGCTGATAGACTTCACGCCCAGCGTCGTGACGATATTTACGGCGAATTCGTCCGTGTTCGTCATGGTGCCCTCGGTCAAGGCTGTGGTTGCTGGCAACGGTACGATAAGCCAGATCGGCACGAGGGAACGCCTCACCGAACATGAAAGGGTCAGGCTGGAGCTCGCAAGGGCCAACATAACTGCCTCTAACACCGTGCTCACGGTTTCTGGCAACACGACAAGCTTTTCGGTCACGGTGAGGAACAACGCCAACAGGAGCGTAGTTATAAGCCACATAATGCTCCAAGGCAACCTGTCCGTGCTTGTGACCCCGTTCGCGGTGCGTGGAGAGGGACAAGGGCGTTCTGACCTCCCGTACAGGGGAGAGCCACCCTTCAACATCAGCGCAGGCGTGACAGGCAACTATGAGTACAACTATTCGTACAACAACTCTTACAACCACACATACAACTACTCATACAACGCGTCGGGGCCGCATGGGCGTGGTGACGTGCAGGGCAGCGATAACGGCAAGGCCTTTGGCAGCTTCCCCTTCGTTGATGCCAATGGCAACGTGAATGTCAGCGCGTACATAGACGACGGGATAAGGCACGGCCTGAACATACTACAGACAAGGCTCAACGCGAGCGCCAATATTATAATGGCGAACGTCATACCGGAGGGCATAATGGCGAAGAGCTTCAGGCAGATGACGTTCCTCGTCAGCGCCAACGGCACGCTCTTGTTGCCGTTCAGCGACCACGAGTTCGAAGGAGACGGATACGTGCTTGCGGCCAACTCCTCGCAGACGTTCACCTTCAATGGCATCATCTCGGTCGGCAACGGCCACATAACGCTGCTGCCCGTGACTGGTTCATCGTACAGGGTGTATGTGCAGGGCGAGGAAGGGGTGCACACCTCCACGAATGTAACCGCATCGTGAGTGCCGAAGCAAGGTTCTTTCCGCACTGCGGCCCCGACCGGGCCGCAGCCTATTTTATATAAAGGGAGGGCTTAAAACTCCTACTTTTAATTAGGGGACAAGGACCAATGTCTCACGTCTATATGATACAAAAGTATATATAAATATATCAAGATAAATACCAGGCGCCTCCTCGTTCGCCGCTACCTACCATAATACTATAAATATCAGAAACTAGAGAAGAGATGTAGGCAAGATGCAGATGAACGCAAAGACAAAGGCAACAGTGCATACCACCTCACAGGCCATCGATGTGGCCGAATGGTTCATGAATCTGGAGCTGGGAAAATCCAGGAGGTATGTGGGTGAGAGGTCTCCGGTGCTGACAATCTCGGACAGCCTCGGCCACAAACCGATAATAGAGATTGCCATAAACGGCAAGGAAGAGCAGCAGCTCGTCCTGGCGAACGACGACTGGGCGAAGTCGCAGTCGATCGGGAAGGGGATCACGGTCAAGGGGCTACTTTCCGAATCGGTTTACGCTGGCGTCAGGGCTGCAGCATTAGGAACAAAGAGATAAGCATGGTCACGACGAAGAACGCGGTGAAGGATGCAGCTAAAAAATCAATCGCTAGCAACAGCAGAGAGAAGTATGAAGAACTGCTCCGTACTGCCAAGGAGTATGGTCCAGTTATGAAGACCGCGACGTTGATAGGGCTGACCGCGCTCCTCGGGGTTGAAGTTGCCACGATAGGCGCTGTCGCATGGCTTGCGAAAGCGACGCTGGGAAAGATGACAGATACGATGAGAGGCAATTCAAAAAGGCTGAAGAAGCTGAGAAGAGAGTGATCCCGTGGTTACAAAGAAGGCAAACGCGATTTATCCGATAACGATGGATGAGCTGCTGAGGAAGGAGACAAGCGAGGCCGACCGTGAGGCAATGATAGGCCGCAGGGTTGTAGTGACCGGGCACGTCCACCTGTGGTCCCTGACCGGTAGCGAACGCGTTTTCTACTTGGGGCAGCACAAAACAAAATTCACACCACGCGCGGTCGGCGATTCGACAAAAGATGCAATCTACTGCAAATTTACTGAAGAAAGATTCGACGGATTTTCCAACACGCCGGACAAGGATGCCGTCGTTGAAGGGAGCGAGGTTGAGGTTGTCGGCGAGGTGGGGCGCTTCCCAGGTGTTGGATTCTTTCTGGCGGTGGAAGCGGTCAAGCCTATGAAATGACCATGCGAGGGCGAAAAGAATGACCATGAAGACTATGGGGCTCCCGGCTGGCGCGCAGGTGACCAAAGTGTCGGTTCGTGGCATCGTGGCCGGAGTGAGAAGGTATGTCAGCGAGGATGTTGTAGTGATTGAGATCAAGAACATGCCTGGTGTATCCTTCCCGCAGGAGCTGGGCGATTCGGATATCGCATTCATAGTTATAGAGACAGCCGCGGGCTCGGATCTGTCGAACAAAGCGCAGGAGGTGGTAAGGAACGGCGCGAGCGCGATCGAGGTCGCTGGAACCGCGATGCGCTACGATGACGTTAAAAGTAGGCACGGCACGATCGAAATGCACTCTCCATTTGCACCATGGGTTTTGGCTAGGACGATTGCCCAGGTCGAATACGGATCAAAATTGAGATGAGGCGGACAGCATAGAGAAATACGTGAACCCTTTAGGAAGCCACGATGGGACCATAGAACTGTCCCTTTCTGAGATAAACAGGAACCTGCTCAGGGGTAGCGACATGTCGAAGGTGCTTGTGCGCACATCTGGTTATGTACAGGGAAGGGACTGGTTGCATGATATGGTAAGGGGACGGAATGAATCCTATATGCGTTTCTACCTGATTGATACGGATGGCGGGGTCATGTACTGCAGACTCTCTGATGATGCCGCCGACAGATACCTCGCCTCGATTAGCCCGAAGTCATTCTGGGGGAGCGGGACCGCAATAGAGAACGGCAGCAGGATAACGGTCACAGGGCGCGTGAGGCACGCAATACCTGGGACGGTGTCAGGCAACGGCTTCGAAATTTGCGTCAACGATTTTGCGGCAGCAGACTGAATCGCCGCGCCGCGGAACTACCGCTAAACTTCACAGGCTGCGATACCTTTATATCTCCACGTGGATAGCATAACGGTGGCCACATGAACGCGACCAGGTTTTCCATTTGGACAGGCGACGCCCCGAGCGCTACCGTCAGCGAGATACTGTTGAACCCCGCGGCATTTGCCGGGAAAGACGTAAAGCTCTCCGTGCGCGTTGGCGAGATAGGCTCTGTTTCGGACATGCTCGCAGCCGAGCTGATAAGCGGTAAAGACAGGCGATGGGTTCTGCATGCAATCATACCCGGAAAGGATAACGCCAAGAGACTCCTCTCGGCAAGCGTGGTCGACGTGACGGGACGCGTACTAAGAAGGGGCCCTGATTCGGACAGAGCAGGCCCAGAAATGATAGTGACGGGCGTCGAATCACACCGTGCAAAGGAGCGCAAGCCCACAGGCATCTCCCACGCGCTGCGCAGATAGTATATTATATCTTGAAGCGGAAGCAGTAGTGGGAGGCCGTGTGAAAAGCCCAGACGGCACCCGAGATTGGGGGCATGCTGGCAAGCAAGAAGTGGCAGGATGGGGATCTGACGCACCAAGTGCTCACCAATCCTTCTTCGTATATAGGCAAAATCGTGAGCATAAGGGGCACGATGAACGGCAGCGTGGTGATAGAGGATGGCCTATCACGTTTCAACATATCGACGGGGACACGGCCGGGCGAGGGCCCGCGCGATGGCGACGTGCTACACGTGCTCGTCAACATGTCGGACGCAAGCCTCGCGAAGGCGGTCGCGACGATAATGATATCGCGGAATGACGACCTGATGGTGTCCGCGAAGGGCGAGCTGATCCTTGCAAAGGTAACGAACATAGACGAGAAGCAGAATATTATGATGATAGCCAGCGAGATATCGCTGGCACCGAAAGAGGATTACTGGGACGGCCTTGTGGATCTCGTCGGCAATCCTGTTAAGATCTCCGGTCGCGTGTCTAATGCCGCGGGGAAGGTCTTTTATATCACGGATGATCGCTACGAGCCGCACACGCCAGTGTACGGCACGGTTCCAAATGGTGTGCAGTGCAGGATGACCGACGAATGCGCCGCGGACGTGGCGAAGAGGCAGACGCTCTCAAAGCTGCTCAGATCGGAAGGCAATTCCGTTGAGGTGAGCGGCACGGTTGAGCGCCTATATGGCAAGTCTGTATTCATCAGCGTTCAAAAGATAAAAAAGGTATAATGAGGCGTTCCGATGGTAACAAAGAGCCTCGCAACCGAAGTTGAATATCAGGAACATTCCCCCTACTTCGTAGGGGGTTGAAGGAAACAGGTATCTCTTTTTCTGTCGAAATTCTCTTGGCGGCAGAGTGACCGCGACCTACGCGGTCGGATTTTCTGCCACCGAAGTGTCAATATGGAT
>JACWAL010000038.1 GCA_014874295.1 Microcaldota archaeon | reverse complement strand
GTCGTGGAAGTTGAAGTGCAGCCACTGCTGACTGCGAGCCCTGTCTGGTAAGACCATGAGTATGAATATGGGCCAGTGCCACCTGTGACGCTGGCGGTGCAGGTCGTCGTCTGTCCGCTGTCGATTGTGGATGGGGAGCAGACCATCGAGGCTGTTGGCAAGGGGTTGACGGTCAGCCCCGCTGATGCCTTCGTGCTGTTAGTGTAACCGCTACTTGACGCGTTCACCTGCACAGTATACGAACCGACAGTACTGCCCGTCAATGTGCAGGTCACAGACGAACCGCTGCCGGTCGGACAGGTGCCGGTCAGCCCTGATGGTACTATCCATGCGTACGTGTACGTGCCGCTGCCCTGCGATGCTGTTGCGGTAAATGCATCTGTGGTGCCCACATCGATAGCTGAATATTGCGATGTAAGAGTAACCGAGACCTGACCTTGCAGCACGGTTGTGGTGGTACTGGTGGTGGATGTGGTCGTGGTAGTGGTGACTGTTGTGGAGGTGGTGGAAGTTGTCGTAGTCGTGGTTACGGTAGTGACCGATGTCGAGGTCGACGACGTTGTGGTAGTGGAAGTCGTCGTTGCCACGGTCGTGGTAGTGGAAGTCGTGGTAGTGGATGTGGTCGATGTGGTGGGCGCGAGGAACTGAACGACCAGCGTGGAGGTGGTGTTTGAGTATGATGCGGTGACGAGCACCTTGCCGATAGTGGAAGGATGCAGGTAAGTGGTCGCATTTCCGTTCTCGTCGGTGGTCGTGAACTCAGGGCTAATTGGTATGTTGGTCGAATTCGACGTGAAGTTGACAGTGGCTCCCTTTATAGGGTAGCCGAGCAGGGTCGCTGTAGCGGTGACGCGCGAGGAGGTTCCCTCATGCCCAGGATTCGGATACGCGCTGAGGGCTATGCTTATGGATGGGTTGAACAGCCCTGACGAATGCGCGGAGAACGTTCCGGAATAGACCTGTTTCGGGACCGCGCTGCAGGAACTCGCATTGAGCGGATTGGATGAGAGGCCGCAGTACTGGGCGTTCACCTGGAACGATCCTGCCACGAGCTGGCCCTCTGAAGGTTGTGTAGAAACGTTCGCTATGCAGATTATCGAACCCCCAGACACCGCGTATTTGGTTATGCAGTTGGCTGTGGTATTCTGACCGTTTATTGAGATGTTGACAGAGGGGTTAAGCAGGGGGAACTCCTGTGTGTTGGTGAGGAGCAACACCGCCTTCCCCGACAGGGCATTGGAGCCTAAGGCTATGTCGTCGCAGTACAGCCCAGATGCGATGCTGCACTGTGAGGGCACGAGGATGCGCGGTAGGAATATAAAGTAGTAGACCGCACCTATGACTATCGACAGCACGAGCAGGGCCCAGCCGTAGCTAATCAGATACTCTATGGCAGATTGGCCATGCTTGCCTGAGCGATCCGATGCTGATCCCAGACCTTCTATCAAAAGCATACCTTACTTATTCTAAGTATATTTATTAACCTTTTCATTGATGGGCCCTTATCTGCCGGAATCGTAGGATTCTATGACGAACTTCCCGCCCCTCATTCTCATGGTCGAGAGCTTCTCCGGCTCTTCCTCGATGTAGGTTATGGAGAACGACGATTCCTCCCCGAGCTTTGAGGGCACATACCTTGCCGTAGGCAGCGAGTTGAGCACTAATGGGTTCATGATCATCCTGACGTGTGGGAAGTCCGCTATGCTGCCTTTCCTGCGGCCGGCCAGGGCCGAGCTGCCCAGGAACTTGAGAGTGAACGTGCCCGCGTTCTTCAGGTTCCACGTAGGTCCTCTATGCTTATCTGGCACCGATCCTTGCCGTCGTCGAGCAGCCTTATGCCGACCTTCGGCTGACCTCCTCCATGCGGTTGTATAGTATGGCTGCCGTCGTCGAGTATTGAGGATTTGAACGCATACATCGCGATTGCATGCCTTTCGCTGAACGTCAGACCGAGCCGCGCGGGTTCGTCTCATTGCCATTGAGCAGACCGTCCCTGAAGCGCTCCGCTGCGTGCTCGTGCCCCTCAGCGACCCTGGCCTCGTGCTTCCGCACAGAACCACGATACCTTATGGCACTGATGATTCGCGACATCCTCCCACCCGCAAGCGGCGTGGGCTTCCTCTGCGTTCATGCAGTTAAGGGTTGCACATGCTGCGCGCGCAACCTACTCTCTGCTCATCGAGGAGAAACAAAAAGGAAGAGAAAAGGAAAGTAAAGAAAAAAGAAAAAGAAGAAATGACTACTGTTACGTCGTGGCTGCGTTCTGGTAGAGCTTCTGTATGAACGAGTTGGCAGCCTGTTGTGTCTGTTCGGCCGTGTACCCTGCTACCAGTATCTGGTTGCCGGATGCCTGCACGACTCCTCCAGTCACGTTCAGGTTGCTGTTCGTTATGTTCAGAGTGCTCTGCAGCTGCGCGCTGAGCGAGTTGACTATGCCCGATCCTATCAGCACGAGCGAGTCCTGCGAGTTGGCCTGGCTGTCCAGCACCACGAGCGGCGTGGTCGTCAGGTTAGTCAGCAGCACAGGAGTGCTCACTGAGACAGGCGAGCTCGTCACGTTCTCGATGCCGTTTATGACGGACTGTCCGCCAGCACCGGTAGCGCTAACAGTGGCGGTTATCGCTCCAACAGTCACGTTGCCAGTGTAGCCCGGCAGAGAAACTGCCTGACCGAGGCCATACGTGTACTGCGCGTAGCCTTTCTTCACCAGCGTCGCGTTGGCGCTTGGACCAATGGCGAACTGCAGCTGGTTGACGTTCGTGGCATAGTTGATCGAGACGCTCGTCGGGCTTATTGAGCCAACAGAGCTGCCCCTCTCAGTCACGAAGCCAACTGGCGCGTTCAGAGCTGTGCCCGTCGATGACGTGTAGGTCATGTTGTTGCGAGTCCCTGAATCGGACTGGTTCAACATGAACTGCGGGTACTGAGCTGCTCCCAACGAGCTGTTGTAGATGCCAAACGACAGGTAGTCCTGGTACGACGTCGAGCTCGGCACATCGTATTCAGAAACCACGAAGTTTCCAAACTTGGTTGCTGTTCCAGATGTCGGGTTTGTTGTGCCGGTGAAGGTCAGCTGCACAATGCTGTTGGTTTGGCCGTTCTGCAGGTTGTATGAGACAGCTGCAGTCCCTGACGTTGTCGACAGGTAGTCCTTGCCGGTCTGCTGGTACAGTATCTCTGGGCTCTGCAGCGTCAGGCTGACAGTGTTTGCCGTGTTCGTCGCGCTCAGCACCACTGAAACTGGCAGTGCCTTGCTCAGGGTTATGCTCGTCACGTTGTATGGCGCTATCCCGAGTGCCGCACTAACCTGTCCAGCGGAGAACGTCTGCGCCGCGAGTTGCGTTATGCTGCCTCCCTTCGTCAATGCCCCGTAGACAGACACTGTCAGCTGGTCGTTGACCGTTATCAGGTTGTTTGCCCCTGACAATGTCAGGGTCACGAAGTTGTTGCCAGTCGGGAAGGTGTTCGATGAATACAGCGCATACGGCGTAAGGTCGTACACTATCTGCGAGCTTGTCGTGCCTCCGTAGCTGAACGCGTTCGGTATGCCGCTCGTTACTGTCAGCAGCTGCGCCGGTTCGGTTATGTTTGTCGGCAGTGCGCTACCTCCTGTGTTCGCATATGTCTCAGATCCGGACGTTGAGAGCGAGGCTGACAGTGTGTCGTAGCCTGACGTGCCGAGTGTCGTGCCTACGAACTGCAGCTTCCATGCGGCTGGGTTCTGTATGAACGACAGGCTCTGCCCTTGCTGCAGCATTGTTGGCGTTGCATTGACCAAAGTTATGCTCTGCAGCGCGTCGACGTTGCCGCTCGTGCTACCGGACGTGTTGGTCCAGCCAAGGTACACGTTCCATCCGGGGTTGGTTGTCTTGTTGAATGACTGCCCGTTGGTTACGTTGTAGACGTTCGTGTACAGCTGCAGCTTTGCCCACTGCTGGTACGCAAAGCTACCTCCGTTAAAGGTCGCGTTGACCTTTACGAAGATCTTGTGGCCTGAGACGTTGAATGGGTAGTTCACGCCTGTCTTCAGGACGCTCGTGTTTGTCGGGCTTACGCTGTTCGCATAATATATAGATATGGCTGCCTGCGATGAGCCGCTCGTGTTCGTGTTGCCCAGACCAGTAAGTTGCACCTTGTAGGCGCCAGCTGTCAGGTTGCCACCCACGTACAGCGTGGTCCATGGGCTAAGCGATGAAGCGATGCTTAGCTTGCCTCCAGCGACCACGTTGGTCGAGGACACAAGTGTTCCGCTCTTCGCACCCCATGTCGAGGCTCCAGGTACCTGATATGCTATGACTGTCCAGTTTTGGCCAAGCAGCGAGAATGCCGCATTGTTCACAGAATTGCTCGACGTGACAACGTCAATGGGCTTATTGAAGCTCACCTGGTATGCGCCTCCAGCGCTCATGAGCGCCAGTGCCTTCAGGTTCTGGTTATAGACAGGGAATCCAGTGACCCACAGGACCTCGTTCTCACCGTTGTTGCCATAGTTGCTCAACAGCGAAGGAAGCTGCGCGTTCGTGACCTGCAGTATGTTGTCGTAAGTGCCTGTCGTGAAGCTGCCCCAAGAAGTTCCGCCACCGTTGTAGGTCGCAGTTACGGAAGACCATGGAACGCTACCTGCTGCAGTATACGGGCTCGGTGTGTTCTGTATTACATTAGTCTCCTTGTATGCATAGCTTGCAGAAGCCTGCAGCGTCTTGGTGTTGGCAGGAGAGCCTATCTGAAGTCCGTGGTTCAGCACAGATCCTATCAATCCAGTAAAGGAGTACGCGCCGCTCAGCACTGTAGAACTGCTGACGTTCAGCGTTACCTTCTGGTTTGTCAGGGTGTAGCTGCTCGGGCTCACTCCCACGCTCAGCACCTTCTCAGCCTGCGTTACGTTGGCCGGGAAGACCTTCGTCGTGCTCGTGAAGGCGAGGTTTCCTATTGCCGCAGCAATGTTTCCTGCAGCGACAGCGTCACTCGGCTTCGCCGTGCTACCCACAACAACCTGCACGACCGGCTGGCCTGCGTTGTTTATTATAGGTACGCTGCTGTATGTCACTGGGCTGGCGACAGCCAGTCCGACTCCCAACAGAGCCACGCCTGTTACGACCGCGGCTATTTTCTTCGTGTTTAGAGATCTCACTTTCTCACCTAAATTTACATTTTGGCTGCACTATGTTAAAATGGAAACTATTTAAAGGGATAGGTATTTGATAAAGTCTTTTTTATAAAAAACGGTTTGTTGTTCGTCGATTGCAGTATATACCCTCTGTTATCGCCGCACGGTGTCGAGGGAACCGAAAAACCTCCCGGAACAGCCTTGGACGGCAGTCTTCCCACGCACTGAAGTGATGCCAACCGCAGCACCCTGGAGTAATTACGTATTCAACCTTTATAAAGGGATTTCTGGCGGCCATTCCCGCGCCTCCGCAAACATCTTAGCATAAAGTGTTATTAACCTTCGATTTCAATCAAGAGAACCAAGAAGGTAGAGACATGAACACCCGGAAGGACAGGGTCGTTGCAGCAGAGGGGGCAAATCCGGAGGCAGAGGCGCAGCACAGAAGTAGGCTGAGGCTCACCTTACCTTACGTCGTGGCCCTCTCGATCGTTATAGTCGCTGTTGGCATATACATGAGGAGCGGCGTGCTCCAGTACACAGGCTTCTTCGAGCCTGATGGCTTCTTCCATTACTCTGTCATAGAGCAGGCAATAACGAACAATCTCATAGTGCCGATGACTTCGCAGTATTCAGGGTTTCCGATGCACAACGAGATAACAGAGCCTCTCGGCCTCTATTACGTCACGTTAATACCCTACTCCTTCCTGCAGTACTTTGGGGTGACCGCATATGCCATACAGAGGCTGATGCCGCTCATCTTCGCGATAGCCGAGATGGTAGTGGCTTACTTCATAGTACAGCACCTGTCGAAGAGCAGGGCGCTGGGGCTCATTGCTATGCTGATGCTGGCATTGTCTGGAGGCGATGCCGCAAGGACGTCTGCCCTCGTCTACAGGGGCGACAGCTTCATAACGCTCTTCATGCTGCTTAGCCTGCTGTTCATGTTCAAGGCAATAGAGACCAAGGAAGGTAGGAAGAAGTACGCCTTCATGCTGCTCAGCCCGATAGCACTGGGCATAGGCACAGCCGTTTGGAACGGGTCGCCATACACGATAATAGTCTATATGCTTGCGATCATACTCATTGAGATATACGCTTTCATAAGGGGCAACCTCAACCTCTCAAAGGACTCGATGCTCCTCGGTGCAGCACTGATCGTGGAATACGGCATACAGCACCTCTTCGAGGCGACCAAGGTGATAAGACTGGAGCAGGCCTTCTCCAGCCCCCACTTCTTCATCTTCTATGCTCCGATGGTGCTAGGGGGAATACTCTTCTATTACATACTTAAGGCAAAGAGAGAGACTCAAATCTTCAGCACTGTAAGGGGAAGAAGCGCATTCCTTGCTGGGATTTCGGTAGTAGCGATCATAGTAATAGTCGGCGCCTTTTACAACTACCTTGGCATCATAGCCACAGGCAATGGTCTTGTGGCTTCAGGCAATTCGTTCACTTCAACGATACAGGAGCTGCAGCAGCCGACTATGCCGTACCTGTGGGTCAGCTTCAGCCTCGAGCTGTTCCTTGTCCCTCTCGCGTTCATACTTTTCGCACTGTACTCAAATAGGAGGGCGTTTGGAGCCATTGCCATCGCAATTCTCCTCTTTGTCGGGCTTTATTACCTCAATTACATGACCCCTTCTACACTCTTCTGGGTCGATGTGCTCATAGGCGCTGCTGCGTTCGTCGTAGTGGTGGCAAAGCACTCGGAAGAGGAGCATACAGTGAAGAATGCTGCTTTTGTTGCGCTCCTTGCTTATTTCGTGGTGACATTTTACCTTCAAAGCAATGCGGTAAGATTCAACGCGCTAGTAGGGTCGCCGATAGCCATAATGGCCGCCTACGCGTTATACAGAATGGGTAAGGATATAAACGGCCTCAAGTTCAAGGCAGGGTTTCTCAGGCCGTTCTATGCTTATGTGATCGTAGCGATAATCGCCGTAGGTATAATGACTTACGTCTCATATGGCCAGATGGTCACAGAGGCGCAGGCAGACGGCATAAACCCCGCCTTCCTCAATGCGACGGCATGGATAAGGAACAGTACGCCAACAAATGCCACTTTCCTTACTCTCTGGCCAGACGGATCGGTCGTTGAAGGTTGGGGCCACAGGCAGAGCATAACAGACAGCGTTGGAGGGCAGGGCAACATAAGCGTTACCGAATTCCCGGTTTTCCTGTTCAGCACACGCCCTGACGCGGCGTATCTTGAGAAGGTGCACCCCGATTATCTTTTGGTCAGGGGCTTCTGGTTCCAGGAATCAGGAGGTATAGCGCAGGAGGGCAGCATCCAGAACCAAACGGACTATGGTTTTGTAGCGATGCAGCCGCTGCAGCCCGAGTACAATACAACCACGCATGTCAACAGGTTTGCCTTCGCCTCGAACGTCTACAATGCGTACATGCTGGTGAACGCGACACCGCACGGCAACCAGATAGCAGCTTATATGTCGTATGCGGGCAATCAGTATGTACCAGTCAACAAGGTGCTACTTTACAACAACGCGAATGGGACGTACAGCTCAATAAACGTCACCAATGCGGGGGCGAACTACACTTTACTGGTCGGCTATGTGCTCTCCAGGGGTAGCGTCGAGGTGCAGAACGCGGCGATACTGGCGAGCAAGCTCCCTGAAAGCAACTTCTTCAAGCTGATAGTGCTGTGCAACACAAACGCATGTCCGTACGACAACAGGAACATAACGCTAACCACAGTCTACGCGAATGCGGACACCAAGATTTTCAAGGTTAACTACAATGCCAGATGAACCAAGAGAGGTCCTGTGGGTCGGGCCGATTAGTTGCCAGTCGCCCCCGCTGTTTGATTCAGCTCATTACTATACAAGTCGATGAGGTAACGTATGCTCTGGGGTACAATGCCGTAGTACCAGGTGTACGGCTCTACCACTACCCTTGTCACCTCGATATCATGCTCGTATGCGAGTGTTACACTCGCACGCACGGTCTCCTGATTAGCCGCAAGTATCACATAGGAGATGCAGTTCCCGTCGGGTATTGTCGTGCTGAAGTTGATTGTGCTCTCGTTTATGTATGAGGCGATACTGTAGTCCTTGAACCTGCCTAAGAAGTTGGCGTAGCCGAAGCCCGGACTGGTTCCGGCAAGCGCGCTTGAGAGGTTATCTGCAGTCCCGGGTATGAAGACGCTGGTCTCATGATTGCCCATTATGGAAAGCTCGGCCTTGGCACCGTAGCCTGGTGAGCACAGGTTCTGGATCGTATACGTAGAGAAGATGTAGTTTTCGGTTGACTGCAACAATGCAGGAACCCGCTCCACCGCCTTGCTTGTGATAATACTCGGCTGCATGGAGCTTATCAGGAGCACCATGATCAGCACCGCGACAATGTATCCGATCTCTATCCTCCTTGGCGCAAGCCTCCTCGAGACCGAGCCAAACCATTTCCTAACCAGCCGCTCGGCTTTCGCGTCGAATAAGGCTGCTTCTTGTATGAACAGCGCAAGCACAGCGCTCACCAGCAGGTAGTACCCTAGGATGCTTACATTGATCGTGACGGAGCGAAATGGGAAGAGCACGGCACAAAGTGCAAATGCAGCCAAGAAAGCCACCAACATGTGGAACGGATCGCCATGGTACAGTCTCGAGGATACCAGCACGGCAAGCACGAGTATAGTGATAATCGTGTACACGACAGCGAGTGGCATGTTGTAGTATACGATTGCGCTGTATAGAATGAACGCAATTGAAATAAGCATTGTATACTTTATGTAGCTGTTTGCAAATGAGAGTATTACACCTAGTGCTATAAACCCTATAAACGAATAGAGGATGAACATGATGTCATCCACCGCGACGAAATAGACCATGAGCACCACGGCTATTGCGGCGTACAGCACAAGCAGTATGGTTTCGGCTAAGCTTATACCCTCACCTTCTACTTTTCTTGGCACGTATTTCCTTATAAGCAAGCAGCCCTATGTACAACAGGATCGCTATTCCAACAAGGCTCAATGCCAATGAAAACCATGCATCTGTCTGAAGCGTGTAATAGAGCGTTATCGTGTAGCTGCCCGTCTTGTTTACATACCACGCGTTTGCGTAGCCGTTGACCTGTATGTGATACAAAGCAGAGATTGCCATACCATTGCCATAAGAAGCAGCCCAATGTGAATCGTACGTCTCACGAAATATTAGATAATATGGGGTCGTGGCGTTGATCACATTGACTGTAACCTCTACGGGGTTATCACTCAAGAAGCTCACTGTTGGCTGTTCGAATCCCGGTATAGCCATCACATCCATCTTGCCCGTGCTGTTGAAGAATCCAATGCTACTCGCATCGTAGACAGACATACCGCTTATGATTGCGTTGCTGGCCATAATATCATTCATGACAGGTACGTTGGCATGACCGTCAATCGCTGCCACATCGGATGCATACACGAGGGGCTTATAGCCGTGATTCTCATAGAGCATTGTACCATTGTAGTCTCCAAGCAGCGTCAGGCTATTCGCAGATGCGAGGGCACTGAGTATCTCGTTTGACGGATTGATTGCCGCACCGTCATAGATTATGTAGCGCACCCCATAGAGAGAGAGCCTGTTGGCCAGCCAGTCTCCGCCCTCTGAGCCATTGGCGACCATATCGACGAGCTTAGAGTATTGGCTCTTTGACTGCGGGAAGAACATCTCATTGTAGCAGTTCCATCCTCCTGTATAGACAGGAACGTGTACAAAACAGGAATATACATTCGTACCGTTATACCAGGTGTCATACTGCCAACCATTCATTATGTCCGGAATCGGGAGGAAGGCGACTACGGAGCCCGGGCCGTGGACATTGATATAATCCGATATGTTGGTGACGTATTTAGGTATACTATAGGTAAATCCCTGAGCAGCGGTGGCCTGTTGTTGCGCAGGTAGGTCGAACAGACCTATTGAGAGAGTAATCACAGCCACTACAGAGTAGATGAGGAGGATGCGCATCCTGGCCTTGAGGTGACTGTACATGGCTGCAATCGCCATGCCGAAAATGAACGGGATTAGGAAGTTGACGAATGGATAGAGCGAGCCGTACCCTGCTCGGAGCACTAGAGTATACGGCACATTGGTGACCAGCCATGTGAAGGCGATTCCGAAAGGCTTGCCGATACCGCTCAGGAAGGCCATGAGCACGAGCATAAGGGAAAGGGCTATGAGGAGTATGTGCCTACTCTCAAGTGGGGCATTCGACTTTATGTAGAGGTAACTACCGAGGGCTGAGGTCGCAAGCAGGAATACTGCAAGGAGATTCTGATGTATGTTCTGTGCAGCTTCCCAGGCATCGGCGTTGCCCGGATTGAACGAAGCCATGGCAGTAAAGATATTGGGTGGAATTGGGTTGCTCAGGATATCCGATAGACTAGCCGCATTGAAGTACTGGTTGCCTGCTATCTGGATGAACGTATAAGATGTTACTATCCATGATGCGTTTATCAGGTATGCGATTGATATTGAGGCAAGCAGGAGGGGTGCCAGTTTCAGTCTCTTCCTCCTGCAGAGCAGGAGAAGTAAGGCGCTGAAGAGTAGAAGGAAGACCAAGCCCTGCAACAGAAAGCCCACGCTTGAGAAGGCGACAAATAGGGAACTGGCCAGTGTCATTCCAAACAAGTTCATCCGCACCTTATAGCCATGCCTTACATCAGTATGGAGTCTGTAAGCAAAGAGGAACACCCACGGTATAAAATATGCTCCACCAACGAACGCATTGAGGTGAAAGCCTATGACGAACGAGAAAAGCGAGACCGAGGCCAGTCCAGCAAGCATAGAGGTATGCTTATCGGAGCAAAACTCCGAGACCAAGAGGAACATGCCGACAGCACCTATCCAGATGCCGATAGCGGCGTAGAGTATGTTGCCCAATGCTGCACCGAAGGCAGCGAACAGGAGCAAATCCAGCGAGAAGAAGAGATAACCAAAGACACCCCACGCCGGCGTGGGGAACCCTGAATAGTTCATTGGTGTCCAGACAAACATGCCTCCGTACATTTGAGAGAGCGACGGGGCATTCAGGATTACGTCTTCCCCAAAGCTATTCGAGAAACGCATGTAGAATCCGACCATAAGTGTTATAATGACAAGAAGAATCGCTGCGATGGCAATGAGTTCCTTGCTTGAGAATTGCGATATCATAACCACACCGTGATTATTTTATCAGATTGGTGATAGACACCACCCTCTTCTTTTGGGTATGATTCGGATGTGACGGCTTTTTGACTTTTCTACTACTTTTGCGCAGCCATAGACCGGAAATTTAAGCGGTTTTAATGTCTGTTTATTAGCGTTCAGGAAATCTCTGAATGCGGTATTCCAATTTATATCATCGGATAGAATTATGCCCCCTACAGCTGTGTGTTTGAGTGCCCAGTTATACTCAAACATCATGTTCTTGTAAGAGTGCTCACTGTCATGGAAGAACATGTCCACTTTCTCGTTGAATTTTGGGAGCGCCGTGGAGCTCTTCCCAAGGATTAATTTCCACCTGCCTCTAAGCTCCCTCGGGACGAGCCATCCAGGTTTTTTATTCTTTGGTAAATGGAATGGATCGTTAGGCGCAGGCTTGTACATTGGGTAGTCAATGCTCACCAAGGACCCTCTTTTGTTGTCGCGCATCGCCCTCAGGATGCAGTAAGAAGTTGCACCATTCGCTACGCCCGTCTCTATCATGACTCGAGGTTTATACTTCCTCACCAGCAGATAGATTACTGCTTCTTTATAGCTTAGGCCTGCGCCGGCCACTGAATTCATTATATCAAGCTCTGAGTATTCCGTCAGCAGCCTCTTTCTTAGGCTAGCGAAGTCACGTGCTAGGATGAGGTTTTTGTAAAGATATGCTTTCATGCTGAAGAGAGGGTTTGGCAATGCGGTCCTGAACAATGGCATGTTGTAAAGCTTGAACGCTGTCGTCACATAATCACTCCTTAACTAGCTTCAATATATACTCTGCCCGCTTCTCGGGGGTGTGGTACCTGAAGAACTGCCTCTGGCCGTTCCTTGCTATCTCCCTCCACTCGTCAGACTTGGCTATGTATCTTTTCACCTTTTGATTTAGCTCTTCCTTGCCGCTGAAATACATGGCGGAGTCCCCGTCCACAAAGTTGTTTGGTATTACCTGCGGCGTCCTCTGTGAAAGTAGCGCTGTGCCATAGCATGGTATCTCCCAGTACCTGTAGGTGTCGTAGCCGATGCCACGCGTCGAAAGGCCGGCCTTGCTTGACTGCAAGACTTTGAGGTACGCATCCCTGCCTAGAGCAGGCCTTGGATTCAGGTAGTCCTTGCTTATGTAAGCTTTCAGCCCCAGCTCTACAGCAATGCGCTGTGCTGCGTTGGCGTAGGCGAGCCTGTCAATGCTGTTGATATGGCCCATAAAGGATAGATCATAGACTTTCTTTTCGGTGCTTTTTACATCCCTAGGTATCACGGTCATCGGAAGGGGGCGCATCTTCTTGTACCTGCCGCTGATAGCGATACCAGATAGCGCAGCCCACTTTGTGAAGATCCACTTGTAGTTTATCTGCGGGTGGATGTGGGCAGTCTCGTAGAGGTATCTAGTGCCCCATGCGATTGTGTAAGGGAATGAAGGCGCGTGCTTGTATAGCTCCCTCTTGAGGTAATACCTGACCTCTGGATTGTGGTACACGCGCCTCACGAAGAAGTCGTCGACGCCATCGACGTACATCTTTACGGCGCTGGTGCGCCTGTTCAGCACGTACTCGAAGTCCTTATCCGCGAAAGTACAGTAGAAGAAGAGTATGCAGTCGAATTCATCGATCCTTTCTCTTATCTCACCATCGGCCATTGCACCTGTTGGGAGTGTGCGATTGCCCTTCGTACCATATACCTTGGGTTTGTGCAGGACAACATTCGTATCGCCCAAAGAGTGCCTTAAGCCTTCATACAGTTCAACCTCGGGGAATGCCCCATTATCCGCGCTGTATATGAGTACTTTCATAGCATTACAACTCATTCAAGTTTTCACTGTATACCCGTGTATCAAAGCACTGTTCGCTTGACAGCATAACCGTAGCCGACGCGGCCATAGGTTGCCGCGCTGCGACCTGCATCCACCCTTACCTTAAAGTCTCTCTGCGTAAGAGCTCTCTTGGCGCTCTCCCTCGCCTTCACACCGTGCCATTCGAACATGACCGCATAAACTTCCTTCATCTCGGTATTGAATATATATTCCTCGGCGCCCTCGCAGTCGCTTTTTATTACGACATTCCTGAGTCCTTTCAGAGTTGTCGCCAGACTCCTAGTCTTTACCTGTTTTCCTGCAACAACTTTCATAGCATCCAGGTCAAGCCCTGCGCTGTTGATTTCTCTTTCGGATGCGACGATTTTGGAATCATCCGCTACAATCGCTTCATTTTTCGCGACTATCTTGCCTTTCACTTGGCATCTTTTCAGGTACCTGAGCATGAGTTGATAACTGTACGGGAACGGTTCATAAGCTATTACCTTATCCACTTCGTTGAACTGCGCGAAGTATATGGCTGTATCGCCTATGTTAGCACCGATATCGATTACTGTAGTATTCGGCTTTAACTGCGATGCGAGCCAATGGTATGACTGCTCATAAAACACCTCATTCGCCATATTGTATTTCTGCATCAGCCTTTCGTATTCTAATCTGGCCTTAATTGGGTGTCTGATGAATGCAAGGACAACATCTCCCACGTTTTTGTATGTGTCTTTCATCTGTACACCATTCAAGATTTGTGACGCACTTTATTTATCCGCTTCTCTAACAAGGCTGAGAACTTGTTCTGCACGCTTCTTTGGGGTGTGGTACCTGAAGAACTGCCTCTGGCCGTTCCTTGCTATCTCCTTCCATTCATCTGAGTCAACAACGTACTTCTTTATCTTTTGCTTCAGCTCCTCATTGTTCCCAAAAAACAGTGCGGATTCGGCGTCAATAAAGTCATGGGGTATCACAAGCGGAAGCCTCTCAGATATTAATGTAGAACCATAGGCAGGCAATTCCCAATACCTCACAGTATCATAACCGACGCCTTTCGCTGACAGACCCGCCTTGCTCATTGCGAGTTTCAGTATATACTCATTTTGACTTACAGGGTTTGGGCCTTTGCGGTTTGCAAGCACGAGACAATTTATACCTAGTCCCATCCCTATTTGCTTGAGCGCCGACACGTATCTTGACCGTTCAGGAGAGGTGAGGTGGCCAAGGAAAGAAACATCGTAGACTTTTCTCACACCCTGTCTTATGTGCTTCGGTACTATTGTAAGCTGGTAAGGACGAAGTTTGCTATATGTTCGATTCACAGCTACGCCAATCGGAAGGTTCCATCTCGAGAAAAGTTCTCTGCTTTTTTCCTGCAATGATTCAAAGAGAAGCTCATACGTGTATCTCATCTTCCAGTTGAGAAGATATGATAGAGACGGGGTTCTTTTGTAGAGTTCCCTTTTCAGATAGTAGCTTATTTCAGGATGCTTGTAAATTTTCCTCACAAAAAAATCATCAAAATGGTCCAGGAATATTTTGATGACATTCGTCTTCCTGTTCAACACATGCTCAAAATCCTTGTCCCTAAATGCGGTGTAGTGAATGATTAAAGCATCAAAATCATCCAGTACCTCTGTAATAGATGTCGGTTCGGCAGCATTGGGCAGTACCGCCATGTCCTTGGGCCTAGGCCTGTAAATGCAAACATTCTTACCTAATTTTTCCTTTAGACCGTAAAGGAGCTCTGGGGCTAAGAAGTGGCCCTTCTGAGAAGTGTATACGAGTATTTTCATTTTTATGCCCACAATATACCCACAAAGATCTGTATTGCTATATGGCTGTACCACGCTTAATAAACTTTAGCTTATTAGTTATCATAGAGTTTTCCTGAATAAAAAACAGGGGATATGCATCAACACTCGAATAAGTACCCTCATATTTTCCTATATGGACAGAGAAAAGTTAGTCGAGACAATAAAAGATGTTTTAGAACTATCTGACGAAATCGTGGTTATCGATACATCCCCGACCCCCATCAATGCAGATTTAGGTAAAAAAGTCAAAGTTTATCACGCTAAACATCTGGGTTACCCGGACATATATAGAACATGGGCATTCCAGAAATGCAGCGGTGACTGGATATTCCTCATAGATACAGATGAGAGGCTGACGCAAGGGTTCAAGGCGAACCTCTTAAAAACGATAAAAGAGGCAGAGGCTGATGGATTCAGTGGGATAATGATAAAAAGGAGAGAGCAAGTCGACCTGGATAAGGATTGGTCAAAAACACCAGAGAGCACGATAATGAGAATCTTTAAGGAGGTAGACGCCAGCTCGACAGGCAACCTGCACGACATAATAAGGATTGATGGGAAAATCCTTGATGCGACTGGATTGCTCGTGCTACTGCACCTGAAGCGCAATAAGCTGTGTGAAAAGTACAGGATTCAGTACGAAGAGGTAGACATACTGAGAAGGCTGAGCTATAAAACCCTACTCAAGCGCTTCAGGTTGCCACCAGTTTTCAGATACTATATAGCCAGGAAGGAGGTCATAGATGGCGAACTGAGTGATGTTGATTACTTCTTCTGGTACCTTATGCTGAACATGAAGCTCAGCCTTATAGAGAGAGGCAATCTGGTAAGGAACATATGGCATACTGCCACAGACCTAAAGAACGTTAAGGGATACAAAAAAAGACACTCCGAAGAGCTGTTTTATGCAATAGACGAGGCAAACGATGTGGGGCTGACGAAGTATCTCGGCTTAAACATGGAAAGGAATATAAGAGTGTTAACCCATAAGAATGTAGACGGTATAAACCTATTATTAACTTTGATACTTAAGGAATACAGGAACAGGCATCAGAACAGTAGGTATATGCAAAAGGGGGAAAACCAGCGATAATATGGACAGCTTGCAGATGATATCCGACGAACTGCGTGGGAAAATTATAGGTATACATAGGGAGCACAAGCTCCCACACACAGGCTCCGACTTGAGCTGTCTCGATATAATGGTAGCGTTGTACTTTAAAGTCATGAAGGACGATGATTATTTTATCTTGAGCAAGGGGCATGCGGCGCACGCGTTCTATGCAGTCATGCACAGAAAGGGGCTAATCAGGGACGATGTGTATTCCGATGCATTCAAGGATGGATCTCTGCTGGCCGAGCACGTCACGTACCCCAAGAACTACGTCAAGACAGGAAGCCTGGGCCATGGCTTGCCTATAGGTTTCGGGATTGCGCTGGCGAAGAAGCTCGACAACGAGGGTGGGAATGTTTATGTCTTGCTGAGCGACGGTGAGGTCGGGGAGGGGAGCACGATGGAGGCGATGATGCAGGCCCAGAGGTTCGGTCTTGGCAATCTCATCGCAATCGTGGATTATAACGGGTGGCAGGCCTACGACAGAACGCTCGTCAGTATAAAGGACCTTCATGAGATTAGCAAAAGCATGAACTGGGATGTTGGCTACATAAAGGAGGGCAATAACCCTGACGCCGTCGCTGAAGCCCTCGAAAGCGCAGGGCGGAATGGGGGAAGCAAACCTATTATGCTCCTTTCCGAAACCATATTGGGAAAGGGGCTGCCAAACGAAGGTACTCTCGAGACGCACTACGACCCCCCGAAATAGGTGTGCACATGAGGAAAACAATTGCCAACTACCTGCTTGAAAGGCTGAGGGGTGGTAGGGAGCTATTTCTCATAAGCGGCGACCTCGGGTTCCATAACTTCGACGAAATAAGAAGGGAGTTTCCAACCAACTTCATAAACATTGGCGTCGCGGAGCAGTTGATGGTGTCCGTTGCAACGGGCATGGCTCTGTGGGGAAAGGAGATTTACTGCTATTCGATACTGCCATTCATCTCGTTCAGGGACTACGAGCAAATAAGGATGGCGTGCTATAACAAGGCACCAATAAGGCTAATCGGGACCGGCGTCGGTTATGACTACGACCTGAGCGGAGCTACGCACCATGGCCTGGAGGATGCACAGGCGATGACTGCCATACCTGGACTGGTGGTGCTTAGCCCCTGCGATCGGAAAGAGACGAGACTCCTAATGGAGAGGATAGAGGAGATAAATGAACCGGTGTTCATAAGGACGAGTAGGAGCTGCGAGGACATGCTGTATGACGAGAGTGCGTACGGGCAGTTGGAAGTCGGCAAAGCAGCGCACATAAGGAAGGGGTCTGACATACTCATAGTGACAACTGGCATCGTCACAAAAATCGCACTGGAAGTCGCGGAAATGCTCAAAAGTAGCGTGGGGAGGAGCTGCGACGTGCTAAACATGCACACCCTGAAGCCGTTCGACATGGAAACAGTGGGCGGACTTGCCAAGGGCAAAAAGCTGGTGGTCACGATAGAGGAGAATAACGGCTGGCTTGAGAAACTCGTTTCGACGGCCTGCAACGCCACTGGGGTGCACGTGCTTGCCTTCAAGCTGCCTGATGAGTATGTCGAAGTGGTAGGTAAGAGGGATTGGATGCTCGAAAAAGCAGGATTGACCACAAAAAGCATATGCGACAGGATAAATAGAACCTTGTGAACGTATCATTCTGATGACTATGGTGAACCCAACGGATATGAGCCCTCTGCTTGGAATCTATATCGCCACATACAACCGCGCAGCGGAATTGAGGGACTGTTTGGATGCATTCATAAGGCAGGTCAGAAAATATAACTTTCCAATTTTCATCTCTGATGCCTCGACAGACCAACGCACAAGGGAGTTGATAGAGGAGCTGAGGAAGGATTACCCGAACGTATTCTACATGCACATTAAGCACACAGATTACATGCACGACGCCGTGAACGTAATCAGATTCGGCGACAGCGAGTTCTTATGGTTCTTCGGCGACGATGATATAGTCGAGGATGGTGCAGTGGATTTAATAGCGAGGGAACTGAAGAATGGGTACTCGTTCCTGCAGATAAACAACCAGCAGTACTCGAAGGACATGAGTTTCAAGGTGGGCAAGGCCGCAATAGACGCAAGGACGGATAGGGAAGAAGATAACAATGAGGCGCTTTCAAACGCTGCCAATGGCTATGCAGGCTTCATGGCTGGAATAATAACGAGGAAGGAGTGGCTTGATGCTGAGATAAGCAGGTCGTTCGTAAAGAACAGAGACTTCATCCCAAACATGTTCGTTTGGAGGGCGATAATAGGGAAGAGGGGGAAACTTATAGCTGCGCCGCTGATAAGGTACAGGACCGGTGGTAGCCTTGGCGGCAGGGAGATAGAAGTATGGTTCAAATCCTTTGAGGAGGGATTGGACATGCTCAGACCCGAATATCAGGAGAGTGCAATCAAAGCTGCACGAAGGAGGGACTTGTACAAGCAGGTGTACATAGCAAAGAGAGACCACCCAGAGATGAGGAGGGTCAACAAGAGGATAATCAGAGAATCACAGTTAGGGTTTGTGCAGAAGGTGCTGTGCCTCCTGATCTTAAATATGCCGGTGAAGCCGAAGCAGCGCAGGTGATTTGATTAGGGTCATGATAACAGGAGCTAACGGCGCAGTAGGCAAAAACCTTTCAGAGTACTTTGCAATGAGAGGGTATGAGGTGCTTGCATGCAGCCATGGGGACCTTGACATAACGAAAAGATTGGATGCTTTAAGTATGCTCAAAAAGATAAAACCAGATGTGGTGATAAACTGCGCAGCGTATGGCGCTTACTATGATGAGACGGACAAGAAAAAGATTTCCCTTGTAAACTATTCCGGCGCAAAGAATCTGTTGCTGGCCTGCATAACAAATAAAGTCAGCCTCTTCGTGCAGTGCGGCACCAGCGTTGAGTATGGGTTCAAGAACAAGCCTATGAAGGAAAGCATGAGGACGAACCCGAAGTCGGATTACGCCAGGTCGAAGGAGCTGGCAACACGGTATTGCAGGAGCATGGCAAAAAAGGGGACAAAAGTTATAGTATTGAGGCTGTTCGGGGTCTATGGATACTATGAAAGGAATGATAGACTCATACCGCAGATAATACTGAATTCCCTTTCGGGTGGGACGGTGCATATGAGCAACCCAGCTTATCTAAGGGACTTTATTTTTGTAGAGGACGTGTGCAACGCGTTCGGGGCTGTGGTAAAGAAAAGAGCCAAGCTGAAAAGCGGCACAATATTCAACGTCGGCTCCGGGAAAGAGCAGTCGCTTGCCCAGGTGATAGAGGTTTATAAAAGGATAAACCCAGATATAAAGGTGAGTTGGAACAACGATATGCACAGAGGGGTAAGAGATATAACCAGACACTGGCAGTCTGATATAAGCAAGATTAACGCGGAACTTGGGTGGAAGCCCAAAAACACTTTGGAACAGGGACTAAGGAAAACAACTACGTGGTTTAAAGGTAGATGCAATGAAAAACGGGATAACCTCCGGGCAGATTGAGAGATTCTACAAAAACAAGAAGGTTCTGATTACGGGGCACAGCGGATTCAAGGGGTCGTGGCTGTGCCTATGGATGGAGAAGGTCGGCGCGGATGTTGTAGGTATCTCGCTTGACCCGCCTAGCAACCCTTACCATTATTCAATGCTGAGAATAAAGGGTGTGATGAACTATAGGTGCGACGTGAGGGACTATGAAAAGCTAAACAAGATAATCCAGGACGAGAAGCCCGACATTGTATTTCATATGGCTGCGCAGCCGGTGCTTATCCACAGCTATGATATCCCTCTAGAGACTTATAGTATTAATGCCATAGGTACTGCAAACGTGCTTGATTCGGCATATAGGACAGGCACAGTCAAGGCGTTCATCAACGTGACGACGGACAAGGTTTACGAGAATGATGGAAAGATACTCGCTTACAAGGAAACAGACAATCTTGGCAGCCACGATCCATACAGCACGAGCAAGGCCTGCTCCGAACTGATTACGAAAGGCTACAGGGACAGTTTCTATCTACCTAATGGGATAGGCTTGAGCAGCGCAAGGGCGGGAAATACGCTAGGCGGGGGGGCTTGGGGGCGTGGCACAATCGTCACAAACCTATTGAAATCTATAAAGGGAGGTACGGATTCGGACTACTTCTTTAGTGAAGGCAAGGTGAGCATAAGGGAAGGGGCGATAAGGCCATGGCTTTATGTTCTCGATGTACTGAGAGGTTATCTCATCCTTGGTTACCACACCTACAAGGATCCGAACAGGTATTCTGACGCGTGGAATTTTGGGCCCAATTACAATACCGTCAAGACTGTGAGAGAGTTCGCTGAGAAGTTCCTCAGCGCTTACGGGCTGGACCATAAGGACTACCTGATCAGTCTCAAAAAGAAAGATGACAAATGGCATGAGGACAGGATTCTGATACTCGATAGCATAAAGGCTAGGATTAACCTGGGATGGGAGCCCCTGTTCGATTTCGACAGGATGATAAGTGAGATTGCGAAGTGGTACGAGAGCTATTATGCCAACGAGGACATGGCGCAGTACTCGAGGAAGGCCCTCGATAGGTACCTGGAACTTGAAGCGGAGAGCAGGGAGTAGTGGCTTGCAAAGTCACCTATGTTTTATCTTCCTGTACACTTCGACGGTCTCCCTTACCAACCTTTTCCATGTGAAGCTCCTTGCATATCTAGTTGACCTTTCCTTAAGTTTCTCATTGTAGCCGTTCACTGCGATTCTTTGGAGAATTTGTGCCATTTGCTCGTGGCTCTCTGCCTCAAAGCAGTATCTCCTTATTTCACTTGGTATCTTTGCTCTTTCATAAATCACTACAGGTAAACCTCTCGCCTGCGCTTCGAGTATCGGCAGGCCTTCACCCTCGTAGAGGCTGGGAAAGACGAACGCATCAAACGTGTCATAAATCTTGACCAGCCTGCCCTCCGGAGCGAACCCCATGAAGCTTATCCGCTCGTCGCCGCTTGCGAGTCCCGCGAGATAGTCATATTCGAACGCCTTTTTCCCCCATAACTCGAACGCGAATCTCGGCCTCTCAATCTCCTTGAAGGCCTTGATGGCGAAAGAGACGTTCTTTCTGGCCCTGAAGCCCCCAAGGTAGCCTACCTTGAACCCTTCGTACCTTCCCGTCTTGGACTTCTTGGCAGCTCTGAACCTGTCGTCTATCCCGTGATTCGCCACGAAGGCCCTGTTACGGTCGTAGCCGAGGCTTATCGCGTCCTGCCTTGTCAGCGTGGAGTTACATATTAAGTAATCGGATGTGAGGGTTCGTTTCAGGCCTAGCTTCACGAGTTCGAACCACATCCTATTCGAGGGCGTTCCGTCGTGGTCCATGTCCAGCTCTGGTGCGATGAGCGGCTGAAAATCATGAGCTGTAACCAGCGTTACTGCCTTCCCTCTTCTCATCGGGTAGAAAAGCCTGAAGTTTGGTATGTGGATGATGTCGGCCTTGGTGTAATCGTCGTACAGCATGTGGGAGGCATACTGCAATCGGTTGTTGTATATCCTTTTCTCCACCTTTACTCCATCCATCTTTTGCATATGGCTGTACAACTCATATCCATACCTCTGCGTGCCTTCACCGGTGTCAGCCCTGAAGTCGCTTTTCAGCCCTGGCATCGCTACACGTATACCCATGGTTATAGGATGTTATCGCAAGGATTTATGCGTTGCTGTCAGCATCGCGGCGCTCAGAACGGCTCAAAGATGAAGTAGTTAGCCATGAACCGCTCAGCCCTCTCCGGGTCTATGCTGTGCATCTCGCTAACAAGCCGCTCGAAGTCTTGCACCTCGTGCCGCCAGTAGCTCACCTGGGCGCAGAATGCGACTGTGTCGAAATCTTCTGGATCAAGACTGTAAGCCTTATCGAGCAAGAGCTTCATCTTATCGAGAACTACGCCTGGCCGCATGCCGCCGCTCCAATCCCTTACGAGCTGCGCTTTCCATCTGTATCCGGCAGGGGAGTCTGGGTTTACCTCGATCAGCCTGTCGACATACCCCTTCGCAGCGCTTGGGTCCTCTGAAGTCATCAATACATCGCATAGTATGTAGAGCGCTTCCTCATTCATCGGATCGAGTTCGAGTGCTTTGTGTATGAGTGCGAGCCCTTCTTTATCGTCCTCTCCGGTACGCTCGTTGAGCAGCGCTATCGCGTCGTAAACCATGCCGTATGCCTGCTCGATTGGATGGAGCAGTCTCGACTCGACCTTGCGGTCGCGCATTTCAATCGGGGTCAATCCTGTGTTTATCAGCCTCCTCTTTGAGCTGTACCATTCTAAGATCTTGCCGAGCTCATTGACCTCATCTCCTGTGATTGCGAACTGGAAGGGTGCAATCGTCCTTTGTTTGCTGCCCTGATCCCCAATGGGCTCGATATTGGCATCGTTTACTGGACGTGACTCTGCTTCGGCCTTCATGGCAGGGGATTTGTACTCCTTCATACCTTCTCGCGTCTCCCTTATAGTGGATTTCACCCTTATGTATTGGATGCGGGTTGTGTATCCCTCATCTTCCATGGTCACACCAGCGCATTGCGTTTTATATGCAAGCATGCAAATTTATATGTTGCGACATAGCGGAGTTGTACAACAAGTAACAAATGGCCTGGAATTGCGGTGCTTTATATTGTATCAGCAGGTGATACAATAATGCTTAATAATGTATCAGTTGCAATCTATAGATATGGACATGAAGACGGAACTGGTCAGGGATTATATTGCGCATTATCTGAGAGGGAAGGATCAGGCGCTGGTGCCCAGGGAGACTGCGCTGAGCAGCACGAAAGGGAAGGCTTCTACTGTGATAGGCCCGAGGCGCGCAGGCAAGACATCCCTGATGATGGAGGAGATAGCGCGGCGAGGGAGGCGGGATTCTGTCTACCTTGACTTCGAGGACATAGCGATAAAGGGCCTTTCCGCGACCGACTGCCTTCGCATCGTGACCGAGCTTTTCACAGAGGTGAGCGGAAACAAAGCCGTGCGGGTCTTCCTTGACGAGATCCAGAACCTCTACGATTGGCAGAGCTTTGTCAGGACCCTGCTCGACCGCGGCTATGAGGTCTATGCGACAGGCTCTTCATCGAGACTGCTTTCGAGGGAGCTCGCCACGCAGCTGCGCGGCAGGAGCAGGCAGTTCCTGCTGCTTCCATTCTCATTCAGCGAGTATCTTCTCGCGACCGGCTCTGAAGTGGATACGGACTCGTTATCCGGCATCGGAAAGCTCAAGAATCTGCTCTCTACTTACCTTGAATATGGGGGTTACCCTGAAATCGTGCTGGGAAAGAACGATGCGGGGAGGCTCCTCGGTGAGTACAGGGAGCTCATATTCCTAAAGGACTTCGTGGAGAGGGAGAAGGCGAAGAGCATTGAAGTAGCGAGGTTCGTCTTCAATTTTGTCACGCAGTGCTTTGCCGGCGAGATCACAGTAAGGAGGGTAATTGCTGCGCTGAAGGCAGGGGGCGTGCCGTTCGGCAGCAATACAGTCTATGACTACGTAGAGAAGCTGCAGGACACGATGGTATTCTTCTTCCTTGGGAGATATTCCCCGAAGGTGAGCATGAGGTCTGGATGGCCTAAAAAAGTATATCTCGCGGACAACGGCCTGGCATGGAGGCTGCAAGGCGACAAGGGTAGGCTGATGGAAAACCTTGCCTTCCTGCAGCTGAAGAGACGGCAACTCTCAGAACCTGCAGAGGAGTTGTATTATTACAGGGACGGGAGGGGCCACGAGGTTGATTTCGTCGTGAAAAGAGGTGCGGACGTAAAAGAGCTATTACAGGTGACATATGTATCTGACAGGAATGGTATAACGGGCAGGGAGCTGGAACCGCTGCTTGACGCAGGCAGGAAGCTGCGGTGCGGAGACCTGAAGGTAGTTACCTGGGACTACGAGGGAAAAGAAAAGTTTTCAGGGCAGAACGTCAGTTTCGTACCTCTCTGGAAGTGGTTGCTTAAAGACGCCCCGCGGAAAGGGAGGGATGCGCTACGGTGAAGCTTTTCGATATGGCGGCGTTTTGCGGTATAAGCTTAGATACCTTTTGTTTAGAAATCCATTTTTCAACAATAATTGTTATTTTCTGGACTTTATTAATTGCGGAAGCTGCGATGTTATGCTATATTGTTTCAACAAAAATCAAATATCGATCAGCAAAGGCTTTCGAACAAGCAGCGATTACTTTAGCAGCTCGTCCATCTCCCTTTGCGACACGGGCCTGTTCCTCCTCGACATTATCTTCCTGTAGCGGACATGCTTTATTGTCCTGTAGACACCCTTCCGCTTGTAACCCCACTTGTGGACGAATCTGGAGATTGATATCGCCCACCACACAGGGGTGAACCCTAGGGCTATATTGCCTATGTCCTTTATGAGCTCCTTGTGCTCCCTATGCATCATTCCACCGAACCGATCGCGATTGGGTTATTTGTGAGCAAGGGCTTTTAAGCCTTGTACAATCGCGCCATTTGCGGCACTGCCGTCTGCGGCATAATCCGGGAAGCGCTCCGGCCCAGCAAGGTAGACGATGGCGAAAGATCCGTCTCTCCTTATGGGAGTCGGAACCAGCACGGGCCAGTCAGCCTTGGGCAGCACGGACATCACCTGCGCCTGCCTGGGGAAGCTCTGCAGTCCTCCAGTAAATCCGTCGATGGTCGCAGTGTTCGGTATTCCGGTGTAGACCTTTCCGAACCCGAACACCAGCGGCTCACTTATCGGCAGCCTGTTTCTCATAGAGGAGACGTCCTCCAGCACTATGTCCGCGTTCAGCATCGAGAGGGGGTAATGCCTCGACATGGACTTGATGAGGCCGCTGCTCATGTCGTCCAGGAATACCGTGCATTCGCTGTCCGTGCTGTCGTACGAAACGCTCGCGTATACCGTGTCGCCTGGCCTGACCTTCCCAACAGTCACCGAATAGGCAGGCAGGAACTCGTACCACATGGTGTAAGAAACAGAGTCCGTGAACCATGTGGATTCGGTGCCGCCCTGCGCCAGCGTGGAGCTATCGCATGGCATGTCACCGTCCAGACCTACCCACTGGGCGAAGTCCGTACTTTCCTTCAGCGCGCTATCAGGCGGCACCCCAGATGTGTCGGGAACTGCAGCCCGCATGACCGCCCACGATGCGGAGATGCCTGTCACGACAGGCGTGGGGCCGCTTGGGCTGGATTGCATAGTGTAACCGGCCCAGTTGTCGCACATCGAAGTGGACGTCCGATGGGAGTCGGCATTGCGGCGCTGGCTGCCTGATGCTGCTGCGGCTTCCATTTCCGCGGGGGCCTTGCCGCATGCGGCGTTGGAAGGCGCGTGAAATGACGCAGCTGCGATCGCTATCGAGGCAGTTATGGCGAACGGAGCCGCCTGCCTCCTGAGCACCTGCATTATTGACCGGTGTTCTTGCCTGTCGCTATCCCTGCCGCTATTGATGCCATCATTATCACCAACCGCATGACCGCGGTGCTTGCTCGCAGGATTTGGCAACCGATCGCCCCCAGTGGTAGATTCGCGGATAGGTATTTAGACCTTGCCGCATGCGGCAAGGCCGCGGCTACACCGCATTCATATTCATGCAACGCTGCGCGTCAGTGCTCCTTCAGCTCCACGGCGAACGCAATTCCAGACGCTGCTGTAAGCATCGCCGCTATGGTAAAAGTAGCAGCGTAGCCTATGTAGTAGGAGAGCAGACCGGATGCGAACGAGCCTGCGATAGCCGCGAATGAATAGAGGCCGGACCACAGGCCGAGGTAGTAACCCTCGTCCCTGCCCTTTATCCTGTGGTAGAGCAGCACCGTGGACGATAGGTTCCAGAACGCAATGACCGCGCCCCCGAGCATGTACGCGAACGCATTGAGTGTGTACATCACCGCGACTGGCATGAACACCGAGACCGCCATAGCTATATATGCCGCTCCCCTCAGGCCGCTCGACGCCACGAAGTACCTGTGCAGCATCGGCCTCTTGACCATCTCGAGCAGGATAAGGAACGCGCCGACCTGCGCCAAGCCGTTTAGCAGCTGTATCATGAAGATGTCCGTATACGAAAGACCGAAGCTGAGCTGGAAGGGCACGTACGACGAGTAGAAGACGTAGTACCCAAGGTTGAAGAGCACTATGGCGAAGAGCAGCTTGTACAGGCTGCGCTTGCGCTTGCTGTGCACCATGGAGCGTACGCGCTGCACGAGCCCGTACTCGAGGAAGCCCTTGTGGATTGTGGCGTTGACGACGGAGAGCGCCCTCCTCGATGCGACGTTCTCCTTTGCGGCCTTGCCCACGGGCTGGTCCTTTATCAGGACAGCCGAGAGCACTATGGCAGCCATGCCGAACGCCAGGAGCGACGCCAGGTAGAGGGGCAGGTCGCTCCCCGGTATGAGCAGCCCGACAACCATCGCGAGGACGAACCCGAGTATGCTGAACACGCCGAATTTGCTGTAGTATTTCGGCATCTTCTTGCGCCCCGTGCTGTGGCCCATGACGAGCACGTTGAGCGCTGGGGTCGAGGCCGTTGCCGCGATGGCGTACAGCGCGTAGTAGACCCATGCGGCCTCGACGCTGCCGGGCAACAGGAACGCGGCCAGGACCGGCAGCGTGAACACGGCAGAGAGCAGTATGAACGGCTTCGTCCTGTCGAGCCTGTCGGTCATGCGCCCGAACAGCAGCGACGCGGGTATGCTCACCGCGTAGTAGATCGAGAACGCGATGCCGACGTCAACTACGCTCCCGCCGTTTGCGAATATGTAGAGGGGTATGAATATTGACAGCCCGTTCCCTATCGCGTAGATTGGTATGAATGTGTATCTCCACGAAAGGAGGGAATGGCCGTCCATGCTGCCATATCGAAGGCAACGAATAAAAATGCTGTCAGGCAATCGCATCGTTTTTATTCTTTGCCATAGAATACCGCAATCTACCGGTTCGATCGCGGAGTTGGGAATCATGATAAGGCTGGGCAACTGCAACGTTTCACTCGATAGGAAGGAGAAGGGCAGCGACATGGACTTCATATCGCACGCGCACAGCGACCATATGTCAGCGGCGAAAAGCTCGAGGGCCGTGCTCGCCAGCGATGAGACAGCGGAGCTGATCGACGCGGCCTACGGCATAGAGGTTTCGCGCCATGAGGGTATCGGATTCGAGTTGCTTGATTCGGGCCATATGCTCGGCGCGAAGCAACTCTACATCAGGGACATGGGATGGGGCACGAGCATGGTCTACAGTGGCGACTTCCAGATGCAGAGTTCATACGCCTGCCCACGGATAAGGACGAGGCACGCAGATATTGCGATAGTCGATTCGACCTACCCTTACCCTGAGGTGGTATTTGAACCGCACGAGGCGGTGAGGGAAGACATCGAGCGCCGCGTGGACTGGGCGCTTAGCAGGGGCATAGTGCTGTTCACGGCGTTCAGGACTGGCAAGGCACAGGAGCTGATAGCGATAATGAATGGCATTGGCATAGTGCCAATAGTCAGCAGGCACATAAGCGAGGCCAACAGGGTCTACAGAGAGCACGGGGTCATGCTGGACTATGCTTCCGCTTATGAGGGTGACACAACCGACTTCGAGAGGCTGGCGCGACACAACTTTGTCGGCATAGCGGATACGAGAGACATGAGGCGGCTGGCTGCCAGACTGGCATCCATACACGGTAGGAAGGTCACGACCGCGATAGCGAGCGGCCTCACCAAGGAATTCAGGTTCGACTATGACATGCAGTTTCCGCTCAGCAGCCATGCGGACTTCCGGCAGACCGTGCAGTACATAGAGAGGGTCAACCCAGAGATGGTAATGACGTACGGCAAGGAGAAAGAACTCATGGCGCTAAACCTCGCCGGCTTCGGGATAGAGGCGAAGCCGTTCACTGATATCGAGAATGCCAACCTTTTAAATATCGTTGCGCTCAATAGGTAATCGGCTGGCGGGGTAGCTCAGTGGTAGAGCGCTAGACTCATATGCAGAGCATTATGAGTGTCGAGCTATATTGGCTGTGAGAGAAATCTAGAGGTCGCGCGTCCGATTCTCGCCCCCGCCAAGCGCATTTTTATCCGATCAGTATGTTGATCTGCTTCCTGACTATTTCGGTGTAGCTTTCCAGATAGAGCTCAAGCCTCTTCCTGTCGAGCCTTCTCGCCATTGCTGCGTAGACCTCCCTGCTGAAGCGCGAGTGAAAGTACACGGAATCTATCGCCGTCTTCTCCATATCGGCCATCGGCATGTACACTCCATCGTATTCCACATTCGAGTATCCGAAGAACTTGTCCTTCTCTATCCTCCTTATTGTGGCGTTCCTCCCGAGCAGCTCTATGCTTCCCTTCCTGACCCTGTTAGTCGTTATTATGCTTATTGGGGTCATGTAGTCCCATAGTTTATGGTACGTCAGCGCGGTCTCCATCCCATAGTAGAACGGTGAGAAGGTAAAACCAGCCACCATAGGGTTGTCGTGGAGTGTGTAGCGCCCCCTTGCGATGGCGAGCACCTGGTTGCTCTTCATAGTGTTGTGCATGAGCGTCTTGTAGTACGTCGGACCCGCTCCTCTCTTTTTCAAGAACAGCTTAACATCCCTCACCGTGAACGCTGGGAACTTTTCAAAATACTCGAGGAATTCCTTCGAGTATTTCATGCGACCCACCTACTTATGAACCCGCCCATCTTCTCGTACGTGGGTATGACGCCCGCATAGACCGTGGCCCTGAACTCGGCGAGGCTCTGGACGTCCTCGTCCGGTTTCGGGATGCTCTTTGTAAAATGCAACAGCGCAGCCCTTATCTTGTTAGGATACTTGATGCTGTTGAGTAGTATGGTTATGTCATAGAGGTCCTTGTACGCGCGCCTGTCTGTGTAAGCCTCTATTTTCTCGAGAACGAGGTCCTCGGGAGACATGACGAGCATGTTCATCTTTGACCCATCTATGCGCTCGTACGGCATCAGTATTGCCTCCTTCTCCATATTCCTCGGCTCCACATTTATCTCGGTGTTGTTCTTCCGCACGTGTATGAATGTTACCCCTTTTTCCCGGAACTTCGGCACCTCCACGCCGATCTTCCCGGCCGTGCTTATGAAGCTCTCCTTGAAGTCCGGATCCCATACGTAGAGGCCTATGCCGGTCGAGAATCTCTTACCCCCGTAGCACCTCCATATCGCCGTGCCGCCGTGCAGGGCCATCCTGTCCGTGATGCCAGCCAGCATGCTGATTACGTCGTCCTCGAGCTGCGCGGTTTCCAGCTCGATCCTCCTCTTCAGGAGGCCCGAGATTGGCAATTCCATAGTAACCATTTAGTTATATTATTTTATAACTAAAAGGTATTTATATCTTCCTAGTAGGCCTACTTGGAAAGGCACTCCGCATATGACTACATGAATGAGATAAGGGGCTCCGCCCCTTATGAACCCTCTGCACGAACGGCTCCCTCCGCCGACTTGTCGGCGGTATCTAGAGTCGTTCGCATCAGTTGAATAGCTTCCTCTGGTTCGTAGGCTGCGATATGTCCTGTCTCGTTATGTAGTTCCTTATCTTGTCCTCGCCGACCGGACCTACACTGCTGTTGCTGTACTGGTAACCC
>JACWAL010000037.1 GCA_014874295.1 Microcaldota archaeon | reverse complement strand
GCCCTAGCAGTAAATCATGCAGACTTGTGTTGCAGGTGTCTCGAACGCCTGCAGTATCGTAGCGAAAGTGTTAAGTCTGCCGCCTGGGGAGTACGGCCGCAAGACTAAAACTTAAAGCAATTGGCGGGGGAGCACACCAGGGGTGGATGCTGCGGTTTAATTGAATTCAACGTCGGGAACATTACCGGGAGCGACGGCAGGATGAAGGTCAGGCCAAAGACCTTACTAGACAAGCCGAGAGGTAGTGCATGGCGACCGTCAGCTCGTGGTGTGAACTGTCCGGTTAAGTCCGGTAACGAGCGAGACCCCCATTGATAGTTGCTACCTGTTTAGAGATAAGCAGGGCACTCTATCGAGACCGCCTCCGTTTAAGGAGGAGGAAGGAGGGGGCGACGATACGTCAGTATACTCTGAATCTTCCGGGCTACACGCGGCATACAAAGGTTGGCACAGTAGGATGCAACCCCGAGAGGGGAAGCCAACCCCTTAAAACCAACCTAAGTTCGGATTGAGGGTTGAAACTCACCCTCATGAAGCTGGAATCCCTAGTAATCGCGTGTCACCAACGCGCGGTGAATATGTCCCTGCTCCTTGCACACACCGCCCGCCAAGCCACCCAAGTGGGGTCCTAGTGAGGCAGCATCTTCGGATGCTTTCGAGTTAGGGTCCTGTGAGGAGGGCTAAGGCGTAACAAGGTATCCGTAGGGGAACCTGCGGATAGATCACCTCAAAAGAAACTTTTTAAAAGTTTCAACAAAAAGTGTGCATCGCAAATGCGTTTCTTCGCATTAATCCTCAAGACTGCCATCCTTTTCTTTTTACATGCTCCAGCGCAAGCTAAAACCGCACATTCTGTGACCTTTTCAACGTTTAGCAAAAAGCATTTGAGTGGGGGCCGCAGCTGAACCCGCCGCCCCTGTCTGTCGACCTCAATGCGGCAAAAGGTCGAACACGTTTTGGCGGTCAGCTGTATGTGCCTTCCAAGTCAGGTCCTTCGATATAGGCATTGGTCGCCAACATCTTGATATCATCTGCGATTTGGCAACCTTTCTTTACACCCAGTACTCCGTCTGTAAACGTCTTTTGACAATTACGACAGCTGTACTGCTGCTCGAGGGCATTCTCAATCCTGTGCAATGTCCTTATTTTCCTTGTCTATCCGGCCCTCACCCTGTTTCCTTCAACCCCCTACGAAGTAGGGGGAATGCCCCCAGTATTCAAATGATGAAACCTATCGCTTATCTGAACTTGAAAAGATCGATGTCGAGATCTACGAAGTGTCTGTCGTCTGCTACAAGCTTAGCGTGCAAGATTTTGGCTGTGGCCGCCATATATGCGTCGGCAATCGGCATCTTCATGGCTTTGTATGCGCCGGCTTTGACTGCAACTTCCTCTCCTGCGGGAATGATCCTCAACTTTGAGACCCTCAGCTGTCGCAAAAGCTCATCTGCCACTTCCTTGCCGTTGTTCTGCAAATAGAAGCAGTATACTTCGGTGACGACAACGGGGCTTATGACCCCTTCTGCACTGCCGGACTCGACGTCGTTTACTAACCTCCTGACCGTTTCGGCACCCTTCTCGCCATTTAGAAACGCGATTATAGAACTGGTATCAAACACGTACATGGGCAAGCCTCTTAAGCTTCTCGTTTTCTAGCCTCTCATCCTCTTCTCTCATGGCAAGAAGTTTCTTTGTTGCATTCGGCACTTTGTATTTGCCCATCAGTTCGGAGAATTTTACAATAGGCTTCATTATTATCAGCCCATCCTTATCCCAAATCTCAAATCTTTCCTTTGCGATGAGCCCAAGCCTTTTCCTGGTTCCCGCAGGTATCACGATCTGACCCTTTGAGGACATCGTTGTCGTCTCTACCACCATATTGCTACCATAATAACGAGGTAGGATTAAATATTTATGTCTTACTTTTTATGTATATCTTACATTTATGGAATTCTGCCTTTTACGTTAGCCCACTGATTGGATTCATATAATTGTGTAACAGAATACTTAAATATATATCTGTGTATAAATATATTCACAGAAGTAATCAGATAAGCAGTGGTTGGATGAGTTGGGGGTTGTACAGAGATGGCATTGGGAAGTGGTTCGCCATTGCGTGGCGGGTGATGCTGCCGACGTTCATAGTGTCGGTGCTGCTGACGAGGTCGGTGATGGCCGCGCCCATGCTGGACGTGATGGCACAGATATCGTACGTGAAGGACGTGCTGTCGCAGGCGGGCCCGGCCCTGAGCGCGATGCTGTTCGTGCTCGCCGGAATATTCTATGCGATAGGGCAGGTGCTGCCGCCCGACAAGAAGGCGAACTTCCACACAACAGCAATAAACATAATGATCGGTGCCGTTGTCGTGGGTGTGTTGAGCGTCGCCTCTGACGGGCTTGCGACAGCATCGACGCACCTGCTCAGCAACATGACTGCCAACGTGACGTAAGGGGATATGATGGCCGTTCCTTTCCAGGGATACGAGATAGCCGTCGGGCTCGTCTCTATAATGATAGCCGTGTCTGGCATATTGCTCGGCATTGGCATAGCCGTCGGCGACAGGAAGCTCAAGGAGATAGGGCGCGATGAGCTTTATCAGTCAATCGCCAACGGGATCATAGTAGGGGCGCTCTTCACCGCGCTCGTCCCTGGGGGCATGGTTGCCAACCTTATCAATTCATTGGTCCCTTCGGACGTGCAATGCAGCGGGGTCATGGCGGCCAATTACGCCATATGCTTCGCCAGCAACTTCCTGACGGGGCTTTCCCCCATCACCGTCAATGGCCACGCTTACCCCACGCTAATGGACAGCACGCTTGGGCTCCTCGTACCTGCTGCCAGCATATACGGCGTGGTATCGTTCATCGCTTCTATCAAGATAACGGCGGTCTTTGCGTCATTCGGGTTCGGCACGCTGCTGCAGCCAGTTGTGAGCATACTGGGTTACATGATAGAGGCATTATCGCTGACCGTTGCCAGCCTCGAGATACAGGGTATACTGCTGTACTTCGTGGCAGCCACGTCCCTGACCATCCTGTTACCGATAGGCCTGGTCCTTCGCAGCTTCTACTTTACGCGTAGGCTGGGCGGTGCGATAATAGCGGTAACGATAGCCCTCTTCGTCGTGTTCCCATTGACGTATGTGATGGACGCCCAGCTCGTCTCGACGTATTCTGTAGGCACGAGTGGTATTGGCGCCATATCGAGCACCGCAAACTCGCTGAAGTCAAATGTAACAGGATCATTGCTGGGCAACAACGTGTCAACAAGCGTCCTTGCGGACATAACGACCGGCTTGTCGTCGTTTGTGTCTACGGTCGAGGATGACATAAACGTCTTCATGAACGGCGTGGCAATGATAATAGTCGAAGCGTTCTTCCTGCCGCTCTTCAGCCTGATGCTCACGATGGTCTCGGCGAGGGAGTTGGCAAGGATACTCGGCTCCGAACTCTCGTTCGGCAAGTTCGACATGTTCTAGTGGTCGCATGGATTTGGTGCTTTACTGGTTTGTCGGCGTGTCATCGGCATGCATAGCCGCAGCAATCTCGCTGGCTAACGCACCGCTTGTGGCGCTTGGGTCGGTTTCGGCACTGACTGGGATCGGCCTTCACAAGGGATGGGACATAATCGAGCCAATGCTGTTGAAGCGTTCCGGCATGGTGCAGATCCTCAATGGATATGAGCTCAGCGGCGACAGGAAGGTGGCGGTGCTTGCCGCGGGCAACGGGTTCACCGCGACGGCTGCGGCGCTGCTTGACACGTCCAAGACCAGGGAACTTGACAGGGAGAGGCTAGAGGAGATAATAGGCAGGGCGGGTGTGCCATTCAAGCTTGTCATGATCGCGAGGCCGCTTGATACCTCCAAGGTTCTAGACAGGCTGAGGACCGCGCAGTACAGGACCGAGATAGAACTGTCGAGGATGTACGGGAACGGCGCTGATGAGGTGAAGATTAGGCATGCCAAGGCAAAGTTGGGGGCCATAGAGGAGGACATAAGCAGCATAACCTCTGGCAAGGCGCCGCTCAAGGTGCTGCATTATGTCATGCATGCGGCGCATTCCACAGGCAGGTTCATGGCGCAGGAGGAGGCCATTTCAGGCCTTGCGGCGCTCGCGGGCGCGTTTGACGCCGCGCTCGGCACGAGGTCCAAGGTGCTTGCGGGCGGTGAGCTCATGGATGCGCTCAGGTTCGACGCGATGGTTGCATGATGGCCATGAGGCTCTCAAATTCCAAGGACGCCGCGAGGGCGGTATGCATAACCGGCCAAAGTGAGCCAGTGGCACTGGCTGGGATATACATAGGCAAAACGGAGAGGTACGCGCTCCCGTTCTTCCTCGACCTCGATGCCTTAGTAAGCCCGCACGTGACCATAATCGGGATGAGCGGGGCCGGAAAGAGCTATCTAATGAAGTCGCTGGCGGCGCGGGCAGGCATATACGGTGGCATAGGAGCAACCGTAATCGACTGGAATGGAGAATATTCTGGAATTGTATCCGCGTTCGGAAAGGAGCGCCTGTGCACCAGCGACGACCGTGCGGCAGGCCTTGCTTTCGAATCATTGGGCAACGGGCGCGATGCCCTCTCCGGCTTCAATCTCTCTGCAATCGAGACAAGGGGCGAAAGGGAGGCGACGGCGAGGTCGATACTCTCCGCGATAGTGGATTCTCTGGCAAGACGAGAGCGGGGCGACGGCGTGCGCCACATCATTATACTCGATGAGGCGTGGAAGGTCGTCCATGGAGGCGAAATAGGCATGCTATTCAGGGAGGCGAGGAAGTACGGCATCGCAATAATCGCCGCAAGTCAGGCTGCGAACGACGTCTCCAGCGAGATAATCTCCAACGCATCGTGCATAATGGCGTTCAGGATGCAGAGCGAGGCAGATTTCTCTGCATTGCTGAAATCGGAAGTCATAGACGCGAAAGACGCGACGAGAATAGCCACCCTCAATGTCGGGGAATGCCTGGTGATAACCAAGCTGAAGGTCAATGCGGGCATTCCTTCGAAGGTGGTCATAAGCAGGGTGGACGGCATTCATGGCGCTGGAGTTTTGGCAATAAGGGATGGTGATGTGGAGTTCGAGGTGAGGGCTGAAAAGATGGCAAGCGAAACCGCGCTTCTGTCAGACGACGAGAGAGTAAGGGCGGGCGTATATGGTTTCATAGGGGAGAGGAAGGAAATCGACCTGACGGCGTTCATAAGCCTTTTGCGCGAACTCGGCCTCGGAAGGGCCGCCATAGTGGCGTATCTCCGAAGGCTCGGCGTAGACGACATGTGCATAGTCAAGGCTTACTCGGAATCGTCGTGCATAGCTTTTGAGGGATAGGGATGAATGAGGCGGGGCTTTACAGCTCGGTTGGGGCCGCGGGAAAGGTGAGGACGAGCCTTGCGGCCATAAGGGAGAAACTCGACGCTGTGCCGGCCATGCGGCGGGTTTCTGCCGGCACCATGATCAGGTATGAGCTGCTCGGCGAGCCGAATTCCATCCTATACATATCTCCAAACCGCATCGTGATCAGGTATCGTTATGACGCGGGAGCGAAGCCGCGAAACTCCGCGTTAGCCAAGCTGCTCGCGGTAACCGCAGTACTGCGTGGCGATTACGAGGTCGATTTCTGGTCTGCATACCAGGAGATAATCGAGGCCTTGACACATGGGGCGGATACCACAGCACGGGAAAGCCAGGCGCGCTCAGAAAGGCTTGAGCGGCAGCTCGACGCGCTTGCCCTCTCGAACTTCAACCTGTCCAGGGAAGTTATAGACTTGGAAAACAGGATAGGCTCCATCAAGGCAGAGATGGAACTTTACAGTGAAGTGCTCTCAAAGGTCGAGGAATACTGCGATGGCATGATTGACGGCGGCAGCCGCGCTGAGCGATTGGGTGCCATAGTTGGCAGCGAGCTCGCATCGCGCATCTGCAAAGCAACCGATGACCATACCGGACTGATTGGGAAGATGGCGCTATGGAAGCATACTACGCGCTGATATATGTGCTGCTTGGGGCGTCCTTCTTTGCAGCTGTTGCGAGATTTTCCGGCATTCTTGGCTCGAAGAAGAGGCTAAGGGTAATCTATTCGGAAAGAATCACGGATATCCCGAGGCTGCAGTTCAAAGAGGTATTGGAATGCACGAGAGTTCGGAGGCTCGCGCACCTCGGGGTAGAGCTTCCAGCGACCCTGGATGAAGCATCACTAAGGGTGGTGCGCCTAATGGGATTGGATAGCGGGTGCACACCTTTCGTACGGGATGACCTGGAGTGGTACCTAAGGTCCAGGAGAATGGTCGCGCACGGCTTTGTTGTTAGCAGGAGTGGCGCAATCGTGGGTTTGCTGACGGCGCGGCTTTATGAGAAGGCAGTATTAGAGGGCGAGCCCTCAATTGGGGACATCGATGCTGAGATACGCAATAGCATGGCGCACGACATTAACTCACAGCCAGTGCAGGCGCGCGGAAAGCCAAGGCGCACATGGATAAAAGGCGTCGCGCGCTTCCATTCACGCGACGAAGCCGCAAGGTTCATATCCTCGTTGGGCCTGCCGGGCATCTACAGTGCCACGCTCATGCTGTCGTATGTGTGCGGGTCGCTGGTGGTCGAATGATATCATATGCGGTAGAGATCGCAAGAGCCGGCGCGGTTGTGGACATCGCCATACTTACGGCGTTCATGCTCAGAGGGCCGGGCGGCGCAGGGAGTTATGACAAAAGAGCCCTTGTTGGGTGCGCAGCATTGGTAGCAGCCTGCTGGGTGGTGATAGCGTTATGGTACTGAAAAACGTCAGGTTGCTGTACAGCACCGGGAATGGCGCGGTCTTGACCGCAGCCGCTTCTGCGGCCATGCTTGGCATCCTTTGGGCGGCTGTCGTGGCATTTTACCCCCACGTCACCTCGAGCGCGGCGTACATCGCAGCCGCATGCATATCTGTGTGCATGGTATTCGCATTGCGAATGATGCCAAGGTGCGGACCTCCTGTGGCTATCGACATGGGGGGCCTGCTATTGCACGTCGCAGTGGCTGTGGCGGCTTTTGCGCTGCTGGTGGTATGATGCTGCGGGTCATGGCCATGCCAAGCAGCGGGATTGATGCAACGAAGTTCATAACGGCGATAGGGAGGCGCAAATTCGCGCTCATTGTCGACATCGGCATGGAAAGAACATATCTCTATTTGGAAGGCGAAATAGAGGCGGCAAGGCTGCTCAGAGCCGCGATGCCCGGTCTTGAACTGGAGGCGGCAGCTCCAATTTCCGCGAGCAACGTGGACATCGTGTCCACCTACAAGCTGCCGGAGGAAAGGCACAACATACTTTCAGACGTGGCGGCTAGGCTGGATAAGGGTTTGTTCGGGGCGTTCTTCGTCCCGTGTTCCGAGGAGGACATCGGCAAGTCGAAATCGGCCGTGGAGCACATGCTTGGCAGCAGGGCTGTCAAGGCGACGAGATCATCTTACGGAGGGATTCTCGGCAGGGGGTCGAACGTCTCCATGCACGTGGACCTTTTCGATGAATCGGAGGAGAGACAAATGCTTCTATCGGTGCTCGAAGATATGGATTTTACGCTTCTGTCGGGCAAGCCGCTTTTCAAGGTGTCTGTGGCCCTCTTCGATGACGCTGGAGCTGCAAGGAATGCACTTGGTGAGGCGTCTGTGATTATGGGTTCATCGCGTATCCCATTCGACGGGATTGATGGCTTATTTTCGGCTGTGGCGGCTCGGAATTCGCTCGCGCTCGGAATAAGACATACGGTGGGATTCATCGGGCTGGTCGGAGCTGAAAGACTGAATTACGTCGTGGAGACCTTCTTCGGAGACAAAGGGTGCGACAACCCCGTAAAGCTAGGTACCTATGCCAAGAACGGGACACTCGAGACGGGAAAGGACGTCGTGATGCCTAGGTCGTCGCTGAACCTTGGCATGATAATATCCGGCCTCCCAGGTTCCGGCAAGACCAGGGAGGCTATGGCAGTCGCTCACAGCGCCATCAATGCAGAGGAAAGGCCGAACGTCGTCATAGTATCGCCAACCTCAGAGTGGAATGCCTTCGCCACAGAGCATGGCATGCACCTTATCAGGCTGTCTGAGGACAATATGCAGATTAACTTCTTTTCGAGCCCGAACGGCACTAGAAAAGGCAAATTTTATGAGGACTTGGCTATGCTGATATCGTCAGCTTCGAATTCGGGGCCATATAGAAACCCGATGGAAAAGTGCCTCCTTAACGCATTCAAGACGTGCCTGAACGATGGCATAGACGGACCGACGCACATATATGACCAGATAGAGGAGAGCATAATCAGGTTCCACGGAAAGAGGACAAATGCAGGGGTTAGGTACACGAAGCATGGGGAGAACATAAGGGCGTCCCTTGAGAACCTGAGACAAATACTTTCGGATAGGAGGTACTCTGCCACATCCGGAATTCCCTTCATGAAGCTGGCGCAGCGCGGCGTTGTGTTCGACCTGGCGAACATCAGCAACAGTGCGAAACCATACTTCTATGCGCTCCTGTTAACGCAGTTCTATGCCATCGCGGATATGTTCGACGATGCGGGCGACGACGAATTGCGCATGCTGATATGCGTCGAGGAGGCGCAGACCATATTCAGTTCAGACAAAGAGAGCGCAGCAACGCTCGACCTCATAAACAGGATACAGGATTTCAGGAAGAAGGGTATAGGAATCATGTTGCTTGCGCACAGCATAACCGACATATCCCCTGAAATAAGGAGAATGTGCCAGAATAAGCTCTACCTGAAGCAGGCCCCCGACGTGGCAGCTATTGCGGCCAAGGACCTGGTCTTCACGCTCGCGGATCCTGACGACGTAGTTTCGAAGCTCAAGCATCTGGATTCCAGGATTGCGGCGGCAAACTTCATGTCCAAGTCAAACGGCGAGAAGATTTCGCATGACTCCATTTTCCTGAGGACATGCAATTATGATATGAAACCGCTTCGTGCCGGCCATCATACAGCTATGAGAAGAGCCGAACGGACATCGGCCATGGATGTGCATATCAAGGACGAAAGCGGAGAAAAGGCCGGGAAAGCGGCCGCACTTTCGGTATCGTTCATGGGCGAGAGCGTATGCGAGAAACCCGTAATCGATGGAATGTGCACAATCGATGTACTGAAAGGGAGGCTTTACCGCTTGTCGCTGCTATCGGGATACGGAAGGGTGCTCGGATCGTTCAAGGTTACCGCGGCACCATCAGTGACGCTGGTAACTAAGGAGAGCGGTGTGGAAGTGAGGTATGTGTGATCGCACTTCCGCGCCCGCAGGGCGCATCAGATCTTGCCGTTCTCGGTCGTGTAGATACCGAGGTCGTTGTAGGTCTTGGTTATCTGGCTCGACCTTATCCCGTAAATCTCGCGTACCCCCTGCCTGTAGGCAAGCTCGATGAGCCTCTGAGTTATTATGCCGTCGAAGACTATGGCGCGCACGCCCCTCGAGTCCTGTATGGACTGTATCAGCTCGCGTATCGGGACCTCCTTCATGACTGCACCGTCCTCTCCGTATAGCCTCCCGCGGAGCGTGTTGCGCAGCTCATCGAGCGAGCGGACGTATGTATCGTTGGGGAAGTTGCGCCCCTCCATGCTCGGAATGCTTTCTATGCCTGGACTGGATTCCTCCACCTCCTCGAGCCCTGACAGCTGCTGCAACACATTGCTGTGGGATTCCCTCGTTTCCCTCGGCTCCTGCTGCTCCCTCTGCTCCCTCTGCTGCTCGCTGAACGGCCTGTGCAGGTTGCTTATTATCCTGGACGGGCTGAGCACCGTGCTGTCCTGCTGCTGTTCCTGCTGCTGGCGCTCCTGTGGTCTGTTCTCCTGCCTGCCCTCTTGGCGGCCGAACCTGTCGCTCCTGCCCCTATCGTCCCTCGGGTAGCGCCTGTCGTCGAAGTCGCGCCTACCCTGCTGCCTGTTCTGTTCGACACTCCCGTTCCTGTGGATCCTGTTCTGCTGCATGTACTGCTCGAGCGGCACCTTGGAGCGCAGCGCCTTTATTATCTCCTTCCTGGTGAGCTCCTCGACCTCCTTGCCGTCCGGCGCACGGGCGACGTAGTCTACCTCCGCCACGTTTATGACGTTCTTGACTATCATCTCGCCGCCGCGGTCCCCGTCGACGAATATCGTCGAGTCCTTGGTGTTGCAGAGGTCTATTATCGTCTTTGGTATGACGCCTGTCGCGCCCCCAACAGCTATGCAGCTCGGGATATCGTTCTTTAGGAGGTTTATCACGTCCGCCCTTCCCTCCACTATGACGATCTCTTCGCTCTTGGCTATGTCGGGCCCTGCAGGCAGCGCCTCAGGGCCGTACGTGCCTATCACGCTCGACTTCACGTCAGCCTCGACCAGCTCGCTTATCTCCTTGCTGTCCGGGATCTCAGTGTTCAGCATGGACTTTACGAGCTCCTTCGCCCTGTTTATTATCCTGTTGCGCTTCTCGTTCCTCGTGTCTTCTATCTTCTCTATTTTGAAGCCCGTCTCGAACGGGCCCACCCTGTCGACCGATTCTATAGCAGCTGCGAGGATGCAGGTCTCAACCCTGCCGAGAGAGGACGGAAGGTAGAGCTTGCCGAGCGTCCTGCTTCCCGAAGTGCTTGTGTTGATCTCTATCCTGCCTATCTTGCCGTTCTTCTGTAGCTCCCTGAGATCCAGGCCTCCCCCGAGCAGGCCCTCGGTCTGGCCGAACACTGCACCGATTATGTCGGGTTTCTCAACCAGCCCAGTTATCTCGAACTTGGCCTCTACCATGTACTTTACTATGTCTATGTAAGCCTTTGCCATCTTGGTCACTTCACCAAAATAGCCACGTAAGAGGAGCGCTGCTGGGCCGCTGTGGCGGCGTCACGTAGTGCTGGAAGAACGATGGAGCGGGCCGGTTGGCACGGTAAGATTCCCCAGACTTATAAAAGCGTACATGATGATACCCACGCAAGGCTGTCTCACACTGTGACTATTTAAGAGTATTGAGATAGGGATGCCAATCTTTATAAGCCTTGTGTGCGCCTATGGCGTCAGGCTAAGCTGTGCTTGGAGCATTCCAGAAGGAAGGCAAGGTTATGGGTTACACTTGACGCTGCGCGTCCTGTTTCACCATTATAAATAGAAGGCAGAGCCCGAAGGCTCTGCCTCAATGTGGGGGTGAAATAATTAGTGTGGTGGTCGCCTTGCCAGCATCATATTTGTAATAGACCTTGTGGCCCAATTGGTAGCGGTACAGCACGCCGCGCTTGAGCAGCGAGCTCAGCCGCGCGCACGCGGCATTCTTGCCCTTGTAGCCCATCAGTCTCTGTATGTCCTCCGCGCAGGCCATCCCCTTGACCTGTACGTGTTCGAGGATTCTCGCGTCCGTATCTGATATCGGCAGCTCGTCCAGCCTGCTCTGCTGCACCTCCGGCTGCTGGTGCTGCTCCTCCCTTTCCGCTTCCGTGGTGAGCTGCGACACCGCGTTCACCAATCCGGTCAGCACCATGGAGTTCTTCCTGTTCTCGTCTATCATGAACTTGAAGAGCTTCAGCATGTCGCTGCTCGTCTGGTCCCCTGCCTTTTTCTCCAGCAGCTCCATTATCTTCGTATTATCAGCGGAGAATTTCGCGAGCTGCGTTTTTATTTCAGTGAGCTGTTTCCCAACCTGCTTCTTCACTGCCATGAGTATCACGAACAATCCATGTTTGATTCATGCAACAATCATGATTGATTCATGAGTATAACATGAACACATATATTTAAAGCTTTCTTTTTTCCGTTATAGTATACAGGATTACCGGAATTGCGGTAAGCACCAAGGCAACCGTCGTTGCGGGCATCGACTTGTTCGATTATGTTGCTGGCAGGGAGATGAAACATTTATTAGCGTATTCCGAGAAATAGACGCGGCGACTGTTCCGCGGCGCGTAATGATAGCATGGAGGAGGTTCTAATATCGAGGAAGCGCATAGAGTTCATAACCGGTAGCCATGGGGCTCTCGAGCGCATCGCGAAGATGTGCAAGTGCACCATCGATACGAGCAACAACGAGAATGCAGTCTCGATAAACGGTGAAGATGCATACTCGGAGTTCGTGGCCAAGAACATAATCACGGCGATAGGGAGGGGATTTGACGTCGATACGGCGTGTCTGCTCGGCAGGGACGGGTATTACTTCTCGTACATAGACCTGAAGCAGGCCTTCGGGAGCGAGAAGAGGATGCTGCAGGTCAAGGCAAGGATAATAGGAAGGGGAGGAAAGACGAAGCGTTACATAGAGACTCTCACCTCGGTGAAGATGAGCGTCTACGGCCATACTGTGGGCCTCATAGGCCACATAAACGAGATAGAGGAGGCCGAGACCGCAGTACGCACCCTAATGGAGGGGAGCACGCACAGGCTGGCGTACGGAAGAATGGAGGCAAGGCACAGGAGGAACAGGGACAGTATATAGAGGAGGCGACTAGATGGCACAAAAAGCAGACGACATTTTCAAGGAGTTCAGGGAGCACTCAATATCCGAGTTCTTCAACAAGAACAGGCAGATGCTCGGCTACTCGAGCATGTCGAGGTCGCTCGTGACTGTAGTGCACGAGTACGCGACGAACAGTCTCGACGCGTGCGAAGAGGCGTCGATACTGCCCAGCATAACGGTAAAGGTCGACAAGCTGGAGGACAACACCTACAGGGTGACCGTATCTGACAACGGTCCGGGCATACCGAAGACGTACGTCGGCAAGGCGCTCGCCACCATACTCGCCGGTACAAAGTTCCATAGGAACATACAACAGAGGGGCCAGCAGGGCATCGGCGCAGCGGGGTGCACGCTGTTCGCGCAGGCAACCACAGGCAAACCGATACATGTAGTGTCTTCCACAGGAAGCAAGGTGTTCGAGTGCGACGTGGCCATAGACACGATGCACAACAAGCCGATGACAAGCAACATGAGGGACATAGATAATGGCAAGCCGGCTGGCATAACGGTGAGCGGCGAGTTCGGCAACTGCAAGTACGACGGAGGGGACCACAGCGTCTTTGAGTACCTGAAGAGAACGGCGATATCCAACCCGCACGCTGAGATGACGCTCATAGACCCCGATGGCCAAGAACACACCTTCATGAGGTCCGTGGAAACCGCGCCGGAAAGGCCGAAGGCGGCCAAGCTGCACCCGCTGGGCCTGTCGGTCAGTGACCTCTTCGAGATAGCGCATTCGTCGCAGAGCGGACGCGTGACGTCTTTCCTGGTGGACACGTTCGCGAGGTTCAGCCAGGATAAGGCGAACGAGCTTAAGGAGACGCTCAAGGACATAGACTTCACAAAGAACCCGCGGGAGCTCACGTGGAACGAATGCGACCGCATGGTGAAGGCGTTCAAGCAGATGAAGTGGATAGCACCAGACGCAGCGCACATAATACCCATAGGCGAGGACAGGATAACGGCCGCGTTGCAGAACATACTGAGCCCGGAGTCGCTGCACGTGATAGAGAGGAGGCCGAAGGTCTTCAGCGGAGGCTTCCCATTCGTAGTCGAGGCCGCAATAGCTTATGGCGGCAACTCAGGGAAGAAGATGGATGGTGGATACGCGGGCACAATCATGAGGTTCGCCAACAGGGTCCCGCTCCTCTTCGACAGTGGCAGCTGTGCGATAAGCGAGGCAGTCAGGCAGATACAGTGGAAGCGCTACGGCGTTGACGTGGAGTCGCAGCCGGTCAGCATATTCGTGAACGTGTCCTCAGTGTACGTGCCTTACTCGGGAGTCGGAAAGGAGGCGATAGCGCAGGAGGACGAGATAATAGACGAGATAAAGCTCGCGCTCATGGATGCGGGAAGAGGCGTGCAGCGCTTCATAAGCAACAGGGAGCACGCCAGGGAGTACGAGGGCAAGTACAAGACCGTAATGCGCTACACCAGCCAGCTCTCCAATGACCTCGCGAGCATAACAGGAAGGAAGAAGGAGGATATAGAGGAGAGGCTGGAGAAGCTCATCGCGAAGCACTACAAGAAGGACGAGGACGCAAAGGGCGGCGAAACAACGGATTGAAGAATGGACCGCGCGAACGGGAAGCTCATGATGCGAATGCAGCACCAGGGTTGTCGGCGTCCATCAGCCTTATGCGCCCGCTCGACACGTACATCCTGAGCAGCTCGGCCTGATCTCCCTCCGCATCGCCGAGCGCGTCCCTGAACTCGAGCATCTTCTCCGAGTTTATGAACGCGATGTAGGTCTGGGCGCCTTTCGCCATCGGGACGTCCTTGAACTTGCTCGTCTGGGAGTATATGATCACGTAGGCACGCTCGCCCTTCGCTGTGACCACCATGTCGGCGGCCTCGCTGGCATTCACGTCAGTAAACATGTAGGCGTGGGTCACGAGCCACACGCGCAGCTTCTTGAACGTGGCCAGGTACTCAATGTCGTGGCCGCTCAGGCTCGTCCACTCTTTTGGTGCATACATACTGTCGCATGCAACGACGTCACCGCTGGCGCGCAGCTCGTTGAGCACCGATTCGGCGTTGTTGTACGTCACTGTAACGGGCATGTTGCCCACGCGTATGTTCATCCTTATCGCGTTCTTGACCTCTTCGACCGATAGCGGCATGTACTGCCAGTGGTAGTACATGTTGAGCTTGTCGAACGTGGAGAGCACCTCCGCTGGTTTGAGCTTCACCTCTATTGTCTCGGGCTTCGGCATCACCGGCACGTCTATGTAGAACTCGTCTCTGTTGGGTGCTTTGACCGCTATGACGAGCACCAGCATTATCACCACGACGATGGCGAGTTCTATCTCGGGACCAGTGACCACTATCTTCACTGGGTTGTTCTCGATCGTGTACGTCGTGTTTGCACCCAGCATGTGGAACGTGAAGTTGAGCTTTCCAAGTATCTCGTTCGTGTGGGTGCCCTGCGGCGAGTAGAATGCCGTGCCGTTCGGCAGCACGACCCCAGAGTAGCTCGGGCACTGGGCACAGTTGTCGAACGTGACGGTGTAGTTAATACCGGAAAGCGGGATGTTGGCCATCTCCATGAGGAACGTGTAGTTGTTGGCCTGGAAGTCCGCGCTCTGCGTGGTTATGTTGAGCGGCGGCACGGTGAAGAGGCCGCTCGCATATGTGTAGTTAGTGAGGTTGAGCAGCGAGATTATGTAGCTGCCTGGAGGCAGGAAGAACCTCTGGTAGTAGTTGAACTGCTGGTATGGCTGTACTGTAAATGACTGTGGGGAGAACGCAGATACAAGCCGGAAGTCTGACGCGCGGTTTATCCTGAAGTTGAGCGACATGTTTGACAGCGCCTGGAACAAAGTCACGCCTATTGCAGTGTTCTGGTTCGGCAGCACGTAGCTTGGTAGGAACAGCATACCGTTCATCGGGTAGGTGTTGCTGTACTGCAAATACGCATAGGCGCTGCGGTTGCCCACTCCGTAGCCGGCGTTATTGTAAAGTGTTATGCGCATCTGCGCAGCGGCCAGCCTGCCAATCAGGTAGGAGAGCGAAGAGGGGGACGTCGAGTTCGCGCCGAAGTTCAACGATGTTGAGTTCAGGAGTATGCCAACAGTCCCGCTCGAGCTTCCGTTGGTGAGCACGACAACCGAGCCGCTGGCGTAGGTGTTCAGCCAGAACTCCTCTGATATCGCCTTCGCTATGTCGAACGCCTCCTTGTCAGCAGGCCAGGAGTCTGGGTAGTTCGAGAACGCCACGACAGTGCCGTTGTACGCATGGATGTAAGTCAACGGTCCGTACGTCAGGCCGCCGCTGAATGTGAACGTCGGGTCGTTGAAGTTGAACGACCTCATGCCAAAGCTCGTGCCTCTGTAATGCGCAGGCAGCGTGGCGAGGTACGGTTCTGCGACAGGTGGTTGGGTCAGTACAGAACACGAGCCTCCGAGCGCGCAGATCTGCGAGAAGTTCACCCCGACGTATATCACGCTCGTACCCCTGACCAGCAGCGAGTCGAGCAGTGTCTTGCCGCTCGTGCCGTTGAGTATCTGCCAAAGCATCCTTCCGGTCGGGACTACAAGTATCGAGTTGTTCTGGATAGACGCCAAATTCACAAGGCTTATGTTCCTGACCTGATAGCCCGTGCCGAACGCGGCCAGGTATCCCTGCAGATGCGATTCAACGGCCGACACGTTGGTGCAGTGCGCGCACAGGCCTCCAGACGTGTTGAGCACGTACACCTCACCAGGTATTGGCTGGGAATAGAGCGTTGCATTGATCTTCACATAGGATGCGTTGACCGCAGCGTAGTGCACGAGCACGTACGGAACGATTGATGTGCTCATGCTGTAGAGTAGCATCCTAGAGCCGAAGACCTGCGCCGCTATGGAGGGCACGCCAGGGTAAACCGGAGCCGCGTAGCCCGACATGATCGAGTTTATGCTGACCCACATGTATGCCACAATGGCTGCAATGGCTATGGCCGCGGCTACCGCCACGAGTATGATCCTTTTCTTGTTCCGCGGCGAGCCGACCTTCAAGGTCACACCTCGGACTCGCCCGTCTTCTTCGCGAGCGCCTTCATGAACAGCCTGGTGATCAGGTTCTCCCTGGCGCCCAGCCTCTTCTTTATCGCATATATGCGCATGTATTTGACCCGCTTCCTTACCCTGACGTTGTAGAGCATCTCAACCCCTCAGCTCTATGTACCCTGCCGCCACCATCCTGTTAAGTATCTGCTCGATCCTCGGCTGCGTCACCTTGTAGGTCTTCGCGAACTCCGCCATGTCGATCGTGCTATTGTGAGATTCTATCCACTCCTGGACCATGACCATGAGAGACTCGTCTGAGTAGTTTTCCAGTGCCTTGAGCTTGTCCTTCAGCTCCTCGTTCTCCCTGCTGATCCTCGTCGCATCTGCGGTGAGGCTCTTGTTTGAGCTCGCCAGCTCGAGGTTGAGCCTGCGCAGCTCCCTGTGCTCTGCGAGCAGCGAGTCGTAGCTGTTGAAAAGGGTGCTGTACCCCTGCGACATCGACGCTATGACGTCGTCGATGGCCGCGTCGACGTACTCGTAGAGGCTCTTCTGGTCCACAGAGTACACCTTCGACACGACGGAAAGCACGCCCATCAGGTTGCGGAGCACGGAGAGCTTCCTGAGCTTCTCGCTTGTGTCCTTCGGAACAGAGTAGTCGAGCTCGACAGAATCCTTCCTGAACGTGATGATAAAGAACAGGAGCGGGCGCCTCTGCATGTCGCGTGTCTCCACGTTGAACACTACAAGCTTGTCTTCGGACTTCGACACGCTGAACAGCTGCGTGCCCGACAGGCTCGCCTCCATGTCACCGATACCCCCAAGGAGCTTGCCGTCGAATATAACAGTGTTGACGCTAGGCTCTACGATACCGGGGGCTTCATCTGCCATCTAAACCAGTCCTGTTTGCTTTTCGCACATTTTTAGCTCTATTGGAAGGGCCTGGAGGTGCCGCCTGTTGCGATGGCGCCTCGGTCTTGAGCGCTGGCACGTAGCTCACGAGCGACAGTAGGTACATGAACGTTATCACTACTATCCCATACACGTACGTAAACGCGTTATCCGGTGAGACCGCTATCAGCAGCGCCGCGAACAGGAAGCCTATGGCGAGGTAGCTGACCTGCTTGCGCATGAACCTCTTCCTGGCCTTCTTGTAGTCGAGGTAGCACTCCTTGCAGACTACGAGCTTGTAGTTCCTGTACTTCTTGAGCACCCTCCTGTTGAACCACCGCATCGCGGCTACCACGGCATCCTCGCGAACCTCGATGCCGTCCTTCTCCCCCCCACAGTATATGCAGCGTGGCTCTTTCCTAGCCGGGGCAGCGCGAGTCCTACTATTTGTTTGCATCATATCATCCGGTGTCGAGCCTGACCTCGTACAGCCTGCCTGTCTCGGCGTTTATCTTGTAGCTGTCGATTATGTCCATAACCTCGTGTATCGCTATGTCGTCCATCCCGAACCTCCTGAACACGTTGCTTATCTTCTCCTTGTTGAGCCCCGACTTCTCGAGCAGCGCTGCGAAGGCGACTATGCTCATGTGCCTATGCGACTTCTCTATCTGCGCGAGTATCGCACCGATGTCGTGCTCGTTAAGGCCAGCCGCAACGAGCATCCTGCGCATCTCGACCCTGAGCAGCGTGAATGTTTTTCCTTCAGCCATCCAATTACACTCTCGATATTATCCTTGTTATTATTATGTCCTCGAGACCGAGGTCCTTGAGGAAATTGACCATGGTCCTCTGCGACATTCCGTAACCCTTGAACGTGCTAAGCAGCTCAGTCACCTTTATGGTCCTGCCCTGCGCGTCAAGCTTCGCGAAGAGCGCGCTTATGTTCTCCGCGCTGATGTTGTAGTCTATGAATCTGTTCCTCATCTCGTCCTTCTCGAACTCGAAGTCGCGCTGCATCCCCGGCAGGGATAGCTCCGTGTCGGTCAGCACGTCCGAGAGATCTATCATATATATGTACATAGGCTCCTCTCCCTGGATCCTCTCGAGCACGAACGTGCCGGGAAACCTGAGCGACGTCTGGAAGGACATGTCGACTGCGGCCTGCCCCACACCGAACTTTGTTATCTCGGAGCGTATGAAGTCCGAGAAGTTGAGCGAGCCCTGTATGTAGTTTATGAACTTTTCGAACTTTATCTTCAGTATGAAGTTCGTGCCCACGTTCGAGAATATCGCCTCGTTTATGTCCGTCGGGTTCTGCGACGCGACTATGAGTCCGAATTGGTACTTCCTGCCCTCTCTTATTATCGTGATCGCGTCGCTCTTGTCGTCGCTCGCGACCTTCCACGCCTCGTCCAGCACGACGAGGGTCTTCAGCCCCTTCGACTCGCTCCATCCCTCAAACCTCATCCTCTCCTTTAGGGTCTGCAGTATGAACAGCGCCGCGAGGGCCCTGAACCGCTCATCTGGCAGGCCCGACAGGTCCAGGTCGACGAGGCCGGACTCAGCAAGCTTGCCGAGGTCTATCGTGCTCTTCCTCGCGAAGTAATCCTCGCCTTCCCTCGCAAACTGCCTCAGCCTATATATCGTGTTCTCCAATTCGGCGGGATACTCGTACGTGCCGTCCTGCAGCTTCTCCTCCAGCAGCGAGATCACGTTCTTGAGCGTAGGTGGCTCCTTCCCCTCCTGTGGCTTCTCGGATATCTTGAACCCCATGTTGGAGTACGCCTGCTCCAGCGCCTCCTCCGTCAGGCGCTTCTGCTCGGGGAACATCGATATGTCGGTAAGTATGTCGAACGAGTTCATCACCTGCTTCACGCGGTCAATCGGCTTCATCCCCGATAGGTCCATCAGGTTCATGTAGTCGCCCTTGGCGAGCGATAGGACCGTGCCGCCGCTCTGCTTCACCCAGGCCCTATACTCTCCGGCCCAGTCAATTATTACGGCGTTCGTGTTCCACACATAGCTTGCTCTGACCAGGAATGTCTTGACGAAGTAGCTCTTTCCCGCTCCGGTTATGCCCACCACCGCTATGTGCGGGTTCGTGAGGTTGTCGAACGACCACGTGAACGGCACCTTTAGCACCTTCGTAGTGCCTATGTAAATGGATTTGAGCGGATCGCCGACAAGCACGTTCGGTGGAGGTTCGGGCGGTCTCGAGAAGAACGACCTCTTCGCTATGTCGTTGCTCATTATGTTCTGGAATTTCAAGAGTGTCATGTTCATCCCTGCATGTCGAATTGTGACGACGCCGCGGCGTAGGTGTCCGGAAGCATGAAGTTGAACTCGAAGAGGGTGTTGAGCTCCCTGCCCACCACCCTGGAGAGCTGCAGGTCGAGCGAGCTGAGCGCGACCTGCAGGCGTTCAATCTGACCGTTCAGGCTGTCCGTGGCTGCCTTCTCGGTCACGCCCACCGCCACAGTTTCGATGTACATGACTGTCGAGATTGGCTTTTCACCCTCGGATATGCGATCCATCTGGGCCTGCAGTACGCTCAGCTTGCGCCTCATCTCTCCCAGCTCCGTGTCGGAGCTCTTCTGGTCCTGTATCATCCTATTCATTTGGAACTCAACGTAGGAGCGCCTGCCCTCCAGGTAGTCCCTCGCCTTCTGGACGTCCCTGTTTGCCGACAGCACGTGGAACTTGAACGGGAAGTCGATGCCCATGAGCGAGCGCTCCCATGTTTCCGGAGCATCTGCTATTTTCTGCTCTATGTCCTCGTCGATCATTTCCGCCTTGAAAACATATGCGAACACGTTCGCGGTCAGGAATCCCACGGCGTAGTACAGGCCGTTGACGTTCTTTATTATCGCATCCTGCTGCCTGTTTATCCCGTAGTCCTTCGCAAGCCTGAATCGCACGCCGATGGTGCGTAGGAATGCCGGCACGACCAGATAGTCGACCCAGTTGAGCAATGCCAGGAGCACGGCTGCGCCGAGCGCTATGATTATCGCTATCGCGGAGTAGACATCGCCGAGCGACCCCGACGCGACGACGGCTATGAGCACGGGCATCATCGAGAACACAAGGTAGACTATCCCTTCCTCGTCCGTCATATCACCTCTTCCTCTATCTTCTTGGTTATCTGCTCCGTGACCGTGGTGAACGGGATAGAGTGCTCAGGCTCTATGAGTGCTATCAGCTCGTTGCCGACCGCCAGCAGCGGCATTACTCCCAGTGTGGCGCTTATGCCGGACATCAGGTCCCTCGCCTTCTGCTGCGCCGTCGTAACTGCCTCCAGTTCCGTACCCCCTGACGCAGACACGGCCGCGTAGCTTATCAGCTCAAGCGACTGCGACGCACCGACGCTGTTGAGTATGTTGTTCCACATCTCTATGCGGCCCTTCAGCCTCTCGATCTCGGCCCGCGGGCCGTTGCTTTCTTGCAGCTTGACGACCTCATTCTCCGTTGACGTCACCATGTCGCGTATCGACTCTATGTAGAAGTCCTTGTTCATTATGCGCATCTGGGTCGTGTAGCGCACGGGATCCTTGTTGATGCTGACGAGCCTGCCGATCTGCTTGCCGAAGTCAAGCCTTTCCTCCGGAGACATCTCACTGCCAGAGACGTACAGGGGCACGGACATGTACATCGTGGCGACATAGTTCTCGCCCTTCCTTGCGATGACCGCCTCGCCCGTCTCGGACAGCTTATACGCATTCTCCTCGCTCAGCACTATCGACTTGCTGTGCTGCTTCAGGAACGCGACCATGTACTGCGAGTAGTAGCGCGACGCGAAGGCCAGCAGGTCGAAGGCCATGGCGATGATTATGAGGAGTATCTTGATAGGTGATGGGACTATGGCTGACGACGCGGTTATGGCGGCGACTAGGGAGATGAACGAAAGCAGCAACAACCCAAGGAACATGATAACTTTTGTTTCCATCTAACCAGTATATCATGCAAAAAAGCTATTAAATAGGCAGCGCCTTCCTCGGTCAGCAGGTGGAAACCGTCTGGCATCCTGAAGCATCGCAGAGTGAGAAGCCGAGCGCGGGCACCATCATTCCGACGGGCAGCGACACGGGATAGGAATGCATCGCAGAGTAGCTTCCAGGGATGGTCTGTTCGACCGTTGAGTTCTGGTAGTTCAGCAGGTCGTAAGTGAAGTTGCTACCTAGGAGGACGGTATATCCCCCATAGCTAGAATTGTACTGTTCGGTCAGCGGGTTCACTATGCTCGAGTTCGTCACGTTGGTGCCGTTGGAAATCGCTTCTGCCAAGATCTGCATCCAGTACGCGTTTGTGAGGTATGATGTCGTCGCATTGAACATTTCGGTCTGCACGTTTGTCCTGCTAGCATTCAAGAATGCCCCACTAATGATGAACGACGGATTTACCACGTTGTAGAACGGGGTGAAGGTCATGTGTATATATGATGGCGTGCACGTCGCGTTGCTTATGGAGAAGTCGGAAGGTGGGTGCAGGTATGCGCTCGGGACGAAGTAGCTGGCGCCCTCTAGCGCTAGCGAAGAGGTCGTCCCCGCACCGCGCACGGTCATTGAGTCAGGGTAGCCATACTGTGTGTTTATGCACATAGAGGCCGTGGCTCCAGATATCGCCTTGCCAGTCAGTCTTGCAGCCTCTGCCTGCGTCAGCGTGGCCGTGAACCTGTCGCACGCCTCACCGCTTACGACGGCAGTGCCATCATAGGTCACGTTGGAGTACGCGCTCGCATTGAGGTTCATGAAGTTCACCATGTTGGGGAATGGGAAGCTGCCAGCACTGCAGGAAGTGGACAGCCCCGACACCTGCAACGGTAGGGTTGCGCAAGCCACGTCGCTACCCCCGATGGCGAACACCATTACTGGCAGCGTGAAGTTCTGGACGACCGCATAGGTCTGAAATGACTCGTTGCCGCCAGACTTGTAGAACACAGCGGTGCTGCCATCACTGAAGAGCTGGTCGTTGGAGGTCGCATTGTACCGCAGGCTTATCATAGTCACGTTGCCGAACAGGCCCAAGTCGTTGTTGAACCTCTGCCAATCCGGGGAGGATTGGACCGGCACTGTCGTGGTGCTACTGGAGGTCGATGCGGCCGTCGGCACGGTGGTCTGCACGTATATCGTCGTGCTGGCAGGGGCGGTTGTTGAGGTTGTGGCCTGCTGTGGCCTTGGTGCCATGCCCCTTGATATGAAGAATGCAAGTATTACCACCAGCGCGACCAGTGACAGCCCCCCTATTATGAGCACGCTCCTGCCTTCCATATTGGTCTATAGAAATCGACAGATTATAATGCTTTCTGCAGCACGTGAGACGATGCGCGCAGCCGCGCTGTCACGTCACACGAACGAGCGCATCCTGTCTGCCGCCTTGTATGCACCGCCTATGAAGTTCGAGATCTGCGATATGAACGCGTATGTTATGGCGATTATCAGCATCGGGAAGAAGAGGATCATGAGCCAGAAGCTGGATATCGCGCTGCCGGCGTTCTGCACCTCGAGCACCAGCGGACTCGTCGGCGTGATGCCGTTGGTTATCGCACCAGAGCCAGAGGAGTACCTGTTGAGCAGCGCGTTGACGGTGGCGAGCTGCTGCAGCGAGGTCGGAGCGGTGAAGTAGAACGCGACCGCGAACAGCGTCGGCATGACAAGGTACATACCCATCGCGAACGCGACCAGTATGCCGCCGAGCGCGCGGGTCGGCAGGATAGCCCTGAGTATTACGCCTGGCACGAGGAAGCCGGGTATGGCTGCAACGGAGAAGAACACGAGCAGATAGTATTCCGAGAAGAGAACGATAAGCGCATCCGATATGAAGGCCCCGAGCGCTGCCATCGGCTGCACGAGCAGCAGGTCTATGGCCGCGGTGTACGTAGGTCTGAAAAGCTCGACAGGCTGGGAAAGCCCGAAGCCTTGCCCTCCTCCCTCAGCCACCTGTATCGTGACGCTGGTAGTCGTGTAGAACGCGTCGACTAGGGTCGCGCGGTAAAGCGAGTCGTACATGACCTCGGCCTGCTGTATCGTCGAGGTCATGAGGCTGAAAGCGGTCGCGTACGGGTTTATCGGCCCGACGACGAACGACGGCACCAGACCGAAGAGCACAGCGCAGATATACAGGAACAGCCCGACTATTATCCCGCTGGCCAGCGCCTCGTAGAGCTCCCCGACGCCGAACGTGCGTATCTTTTGGTTCTTCAGCGCTATGCCTACCATGATTATGAGACTAGATATCCCAAATGCCAGCGTCACAGCCAGTGCCGCCAGGCCGGCTGATCCTATCCATGAGTCGTAGATCTGGTTGTTTATCGGGCAGTACCAGGGAGTTATGGCGTTGACAGTCTGTGCCTGGTCCGAGGATAGCCCGCCGCACGGTATGCTTGCCCTGACCGGCAGGGCGAGCACGGTTAGCGCCAAGGCCGCAACGAGGCTGATGAATGCGACAGTCTTCCACGAAGGCCGCTTTGCCCGGCTCCTCTCCTGCGCGACAGTCTGCATAGATACCTGCTTGCCATCTCGCATTTTTATAGCCCGCGGGCTCACAGCGACGTGCCTTGGGGCCATATAAGCATCGCCATGCCTCACACAACCATCATACAAGGTTCGATAACAGCTCCATGAACGTGACGCGCAGACCTATCGCCTTGGAGAAATCGACGATGAATGCGTCGAGTATCATGAAGTTCAGCGCCGGCACGAGCACCAGTCCGGCAAACACGTAACTGCCTCCGGAGAACAGCGTGGCGGCGAGCGATACTATGTTGCCGTACTGCAGCGAGACGAGCCCAGCGAAAAACCCGGCGGCGAACACCGCAAGCTGCGACAGCACGTCGGAGATTATAGCAGCTATCCTCACCTGTATGAACCCATACGTGACAGACACCAGCAGCGGGTACACAACCCCTATGCCTATGGCGAGCGCTATCATCGTGCCGCCGAACCTTCTGCTGAACCCCACCATCCATGCGAACACGCCGAGCGCGATCAGCATCGCGAAAATGAGCGGAGCCGCCGAAAGCAGAATCATCTGCACCTCGTTCAACATTATCGTAGGCAGCAGGAGGTCCATCAGTATGGCCATCGTCTCCTCCATGCCGACGGGCATCAGGCTCTTTATCTCTGTGCTGATCGTCACCGACCCGGCCGCGGAAGAGAAGCCGGCCTTAAATCCTAAGGTCATGCCCGACAGGTACGATGCATAGAACATGAAGCTGAACCAGTCGTTCGACGTTGACAAGAACGTGCCGAGGTCGCATGTCGAGAGCGCGTATATATCGGCCGTTCCGGTGCACTGGCTCGGCACCAGGTTCGCCGCGCCGAACGCCGCTTGAGGATTGGTGAGCAGCCACGAGTAGAGCGCGAAGAAGATGGCGATGAACGCGATGCCGACGAGCGCCTCGTATATCTGCGTCTTGGCCCAGAGCGCGGCCTTCTGGCTGCCAGAAGCCGTGCCGAGCATGTATACGAATGCTGCGGCCGCGATGACGGCCACGGCCAGCAGAGCGGCGAGCGCGTACCATGATGTTGCGCTGAAGTACGACGAGAACATCGATGAGAGGTCAAGCACTGCGAACGGCGCGGGCAGCGCCGGACCAGCTATGGCGATGCCGGTGGCTGCGAAGGCAGCCAACAGGGCCGCCAACATGGCCTTCCTCCAACCTGCTCCGATTGCCATGGTTATCACTGTCACAACAGCTTCTTGAACATCTCCCTCGACGAAAGGCTCGGTGATCCGAGCAGCCCGCTGACAAGCTCCGAGAAGTCGAACGACACGAGCACAGATATCATGAGCGCCCCTATCGTGTAGAACATCGGGTCTATCACCAGCGTGGCGAAGTTCTGTATCTCTCCTTCTATGGAGAGCGTGCCTATCGCATTGATGAGGTTGTCGGCGCCCGTCACCGTCGCGCCGAAGAGGCTGGACAGCGCGCTGCTTGGAGGTGAGTTGACGATGCTGCTAGTCGCCGCGATGTTGGGGTATGCCGAAAGCAGCATGTAGAGCATCATCGGGAACATGAGATAGAAGCCGATGAAGAAGCCGAGGAAGGCGCCACCTGCGGCCCTGGTGAACGGGATGGTCCTGAGCACTATCCCCGCGTAGAGGAACATCGGGAATATAGCGTAGATTATCGCCAGCAGGGCGACCATGCCAATCAGCGCTGTGGCGAGGAATCCGGTGAAGGCTGCGAACTTGTTCACCGCGCTTATGAGCAGATCATAGCCTGCAAATGGACCGAATGCATCAAGCCCGAAGTTCGATGGGGCAATCTTAACGCTTATGCCCTGTATCAGGCCGAGCTTGATCAGGTTCGGCCAATAGTACGTCGCGAGCGTGACGAAGACGTTTGTGGACGCGCCGGATAGTAAGCCGCAGTCGCTCGTGAAGTAGCCCTGCGCCTGCGATGGCGTGAGCGATGGCACAAGGGTCGCCGCGTTCGACGCGAATATGAAGCCCGCAAAGATTGCAATGATGAGAGCCGTGAGGCCTACCTCTCCCATCTCGGTCCTGGAAAACCTCATGAAGCTCTCGATCTGAAAAGCGTAGCCGAGCGCGTACGCCACACCTGCTACCACCAGCATGACGAGCATTATCAGGAACGCTATCCCGATGACACCCTCCTGGCTGGAGAACGGGCTTGCGGGGAAGAGGTTGGAGCAGAACTCCTGCGAGAGGGACTGTGCGGCGGGCAGGCTGGCGGCCAGTGCTATCGAGAGCAGCGCGAGAATAACAATCAAGCGTATCGAGGACATCATTCACACCAGTTTCGTCAACCCTGCCAGCCCTGTGTCGCCGCCGAACAGGCCCGACAGGCCGGCTATCGCAGTTATCGTGACCATCACGTTGATCAGCGGCAACAGCAGCGCTGCCATCCCTATTATGCCATATGCATTGAACATCGCGAATGCAAGCCCTTCAGTATCCTGCGCGCTGCATGAGTACGGCAGCGCGCCTATCGACTCGATGGCGCTCGGGATAGAGGCGAAGCTTATCGACGGCGCGCTCCCGCTTATCAGCTGGGTTATGAACGCGATCATGTTGTTGAACGGCAACAGCATTTTCTCAGTATCTGCCACTTCCGCGCCGAACGGCCCTATCACCTCCCCTCCGGGGGGCCAGCAGTTGTAGTGCTGCGCTATGCGCTTTATGCTCGGCTCGATGAAGAAGTTCGGGATGTATGGCTGCGGTGTGGTTGAACCGGGAGGGCTGTAGTCTATCATCGTAATGGAATTGGAGGTTATCGAGTTGAACCCATATGCTTGGCTTATTGTCTCACCGACAGTCCCTTGTACGCTGCCTATCGCCGAGGCGAGGCCGTTGCCCACGCTCAGGTACTCGAACGCGAACACTGTCGGATATATTAGCACGACGCCGATGCCGACCGCCATCAGCAGCCCTCCTATCTTGCGCGTGAACGGGGTGGCGCGCAGCACGAGGCCGAGGAAGAGCAGGAACGGCCAGATGTACAGGAATATGGACGTAGTGACGAGCTCAGCTGTGAAGATCTCTATCGAGGTGCCGATCAGCGAGGCCACGGTATCGAGAGACTTGTACGGCATCTCGTATCCGGCATACGGGTTATAGCTGGCGTTAATGAAGACCAGGTCCGGCACAGTCGTGGCCTGCGGGGGGATTACGCATGGCCCTGTGAGGCCGGGCTGTGGGAACTGCAGGCACAGGGCGAATTCCGGGTTTATCTTCGTTAGGTAGCCTATGTAGGAGCCGACTATGTGGAGGTTGTAGTAGTTCACGGCTGTCTGGTTTGTGAGGTTCGCGATCACCAGGGTCGAGGCTGCCAGAGGGTAGCTGACCTGCGTGTCGGCGTTCGGGTTGGACTGCTGTTGCGTTATGTAGGCGCATATGCCCGGGAATGCGCCAGGTTGACCAGTGCCGGAAAGGAATGAGAAGCCGGCCTTGGTCGGGTCGCTGCTCAGTATCGCGAGGTAGTTGATTAGTCCTGTGTTGTACGACCCTATCCTGTCGCACATCGTCGTCATAGTTCCAGTGTTCATCAGCTGGGTTGCGTTCATCGACGAGGTGAGCAACCCGCTTATCACTGGCAGCATGACAACGATTATCGCGGCCATGACCCCTGTGCCTATGAACTGCTCGTACTCGGCCCTCGCCGCACCCTTCATGCCGCCATTGTTCAGGATGTACCCTATCATGTACCAGACCCCTACTATGACGCCGTCGAGCAGGAGCGCGAGGAAAACTAGCGGCAGCCACGTGACCTGGACCGAGCTGTACGTCGCCTGGAGCAGGAACGGCGACACGGCAGTTATCGGTATCATGGTCATCACATCATAACGCGGCCCAGAACGGGCTCTCCCCTTCTATCCCGGAATCAAGGGCGATCGTCAGGCTCTGCGCGAACACAAGCGTTATCGCGAGGTTGAACGCGAACAGCACTATCGACACGAACAGGAACTGCGCACTAGTGTTCACTATATACTGGGCCTGGGCGGGCACGTTTGTCGGCACTAGGGCACGGAGCGCAAGGGGTGCGGCGCTGCCGATGAGCGAGAGCGCGCTCGGCGCCGCGGAGAATATGTACCCGTTGAAGACGTCGGTCACTGCGCTCGACGCACTTGAGAACGCTGTTGATGAGATTTTGTCTATCGTGAAGGCAGTATCAAGGTACTGGAAGTTCGGGTTGCAGTTCGTTGCGGAGGCGCCGCATGGCGTGTATATCCAATGCACTATGTAGGAATCTAGGGCGATCGTAAGGGGGTAGATGATGTACGCGGCTATCGCTATCGCGAGGAACGCATTCGCCGCGCGCCGCAGGTCGGCGCGCTCGGCGCTGTACGCTATCGACCTGAGTATGAGGGTTATCGGCAGCAGGACGGTGAACGCCACGGCCTCTATGACAGGCAGTGCTAGCCACTGCAGGAAGAGCATGCCGATCGCGGCTCCTACTATGGAAGAGAATATGCCTATGTAGAATGCGGAAAGCGTGCTGTACGGTATGCCCAGCTCGGTGGCGAACTCGAGGCTCAGGCTGAACCCGCTACCACCGAGCAGCTTGGAGCCTATCGGGTACGACCCCTTGAGCCGCGGCAGGTCCGCCGAGAGCTTGCTCAGCACCTGCGCGTCCATCGTGTACGCCATCGATTCCGTATAGAGGAACGTGAGGAGCTTGATGCCCGTGTTGAGGCTAAGGTTGCTTATGTAGTACTCGGAGTAAGCGAACGGGTCCATTCCGGAAAGCTGTGTCGACACGCCTGCGCTCGTCAGGTACTGCGAGGTCATGCTCTGCGTCAGGTTGCATGCGCTGACGGAGAACGCGAGCAGCACGCCTATTATCGCGATGCTGGATATGAGCTGGGTGAACTCCACCCTGGTTATGCCAGCTATCCTGCCCTGTAACCTGGATGGGAAGAGCCTGCTCAGTATGTAGATCATGGCTACTGCGGCGAGGCCCAGCAGCACCACCAGCACGTTGATGTAGAGCCAGCTGCCGGTGTAGGTCGAGCCGGCCCCGTAGAGCGCGCACGAGCCTGTGTACGATACCGTCATTGCTTCACCATCGTATCACGCCAGCTTCAGCCTCCCTATTCCGAACGTGAGACTTGCCGGGCCTCCCAGGACGCGGCTTATGTCAGAGACTATTATTATACCGATCACTATGTCGAACACGAACATTATGAACTGCGCCACGAGGTCGAGGAACGGCATCGAGAGCACGTTGTTGAGTATCGGATAGACGCTGAACGGCGCCAACAGGCCCGCGCCGAATCCAATGACGAAGCTGCCGGTAGCGTCGATCACGGACGACCCTACGTTGTACTGGGAGGGTAGGAACCCTGTCTGGTACACAAGTGTCTTGTCCTGCACTTCATGAACCAGGCCACACATCAGCGGGCTGGGGCCGGACACCGAACCTCCGCCGCTCAGGGGCACAGGCAACGACTGGAACGTCTGGCAGGTTGCGGTTGGCGCGACCTGTGAGTACTGCGGAAAGAGGAAAGCAGTCACGGGCATGTTAAAGAGCAGCAACAGCAGAGGGTACACGATTGCCATCCCTATCCCTAAGGCTATGAACATGCCGCCAAGGGCGCGCAGTAGGGGTATGGCGCGCATCACCATGCCCATCGGTATGAGCATGCCGAGGCCGGCGAGTGCGATCGTGAGGATCAGGTCGTACTGCATTTGCAATACGACGAGTATCGGTAGCACTATGTTGGTCGCTGCGTCGATGACGAAATTGGACCCGGGCTCCGTTGTCGGGCCGAGTATGCCAGTGCTGACCTGGTATAGGTTCTCCGTGACGCCGCTGTCTATGGAGCCAATAGTGAAGCCTGCTGGCGGTACAGGTATGAAGATCGGGACCGGGAGGTAGAGGCTTATCCTTATGCTCTTCCACAGTGCCACCGCCTCGTTGATGCCGAAGAACCTGTAGAACAGGTTGTTGGCTATGGCGATCTGCGGCGCCAGATAGGAATCCTGCACGGACGTGTAGACTCCGGCAAGGTTGGAGGCGAGGACATCGTACGGCGACGTTGCGGTAGACGGCGGTATGAATGTGGTGAACGACACGGCCATGCTGCTGACTATCGCGAGCACCGAGAAGATCGACACGAGTATTATGGCGGATATCGCCGTTTCCTTGAGCTCGTTCGTGTACCAGCCGCGGAGGCCCGTGTGCGGGAAGAGCTCGCCCACCATGTACACGACGGCGACGAGCACCAGCGCGAGGAGTATGCCGGCCATGCCGAGCGGTACCGTCGCGGCTATACAGCCCCCTATGTTCATGTAGGAATTGGTTATTGCACAGTAGAAGTTAGATGTGGAGAGAGTGCCCTGCGAATACGGGACCTGCACCAGCAGGGTGAACAGCACCAGCGCCGCTAACGCCATGGCCGCAATGGCTTTGCCTCGCATGCTATAATACGGCAACTAACGCTTAATAAGAGTGCGCATGGGCGTCAAGGCACCCGCGCGTCAGCGCTTCATGAGCGGGAAGCGCTTCATGTAGAGCTCGCTCTGCAGCACGACAAGGAACGGCAGTATGAATAGCGAGTTGAACACGAGCATCGCGTACCTGGATACACTCGTTCCCGATATCTCTATGAAAATGAAGTCGAAGAGCGTCACGAGCACTATCGCGATGGCGAGCCAGAGCAGGAAGTAGTCAAACCTCCTCGCGAAGAAGCGCGCGCTCGCCTTTACGGCCCTCCCTATGCCGTAGTCGTCTATGACTATCGAGGCCGGGGCGTAAAACAGCAATGGCGTTAGGGCGAGCGCCACGGCATACATCGGTATCGCCGTCAAGTTGTACAGGTATGACACTATCCCTACTGCCATTATTATAGCAGTATACGCGAGAAGCAGCATGAAGACCTTGCTCGTGTACTTCTCCATGCCCCTGATGACCTCGTCCTTAATGCGGATGCCGACGCGGCTGTGCTTCACTATCACGTTTATCGCGACTATCGAGAAGCTCAGGAACAGCAGCGAGAAGAACACCGCAATCGCTATTACTGACGCACTGACCACGTTCAGGTTGGTGAACACGCTCGCCGTTCTTATGAAGATCGCACCTGCATCATTGTACGTGGGCAGTGACGCGAAGAGAGGTATCACGAACGCGATTATGAATGGCAGCGAGAACAGCAGCAGGAACTTCAGGTGCTTGAAGTAAGCCTGCATTGAATATGATATCACGTTCGTCATGTTGGCACCGATCTCGCGCTATAAATCACTGAAAAAGAATAAAAAATGGTGCCCAGCAGCCAGTCCATCGTACGGCCGGCACACAGCTAACCACACAGCGCTATGCACGTCTGATCGTTATGGCAGGATTGTGCTGTAGCAGGTGACGGGCAGTTATAACAGTTACCATTCTCAAGGTACTGCCCCTCTCCACACGATGTGGTTGGTGGTGGATTACCGCCTCCGCTAGAAAATATTCCGCAACCAGCAATACTCACGCCGCTAGTAGGGGGGATGATAAGATTTAGTACATACGGTGCCATGAGCACCAGTATCACTCCTACGACTCCGCCTATTATCATACCCATGCCGTATCCCTGAAGGGCGCCCTTCTGTTGCGCCGGAAGTATGTGCGCCGCCGCGTACAGCGAGCCTCCGATGATCATCAGGGCG
>JACWAL010000036.1 GCA_014874295.1 Microcaldota archaeon | reverse complement strand
GTCTTCAACATGTCTGCATACATGCCGAAGATAGGGCCGGGAGCCTGCCATGTCTTCAGGCCTAACGGCCCAAGCACTTCATGGAACGTCGCATTGACAGGCAGCTGCGCTGGTTACCTCCCACAGTACGTCGCGCAGTTCAACGGGCAGAGCAGCTACATTAAAATAGTATCATCATCGCTCAACATACCTACTATAACACTAACTGCGTGGGTCAACTACGCGAGGTTCACAGGAGGGTTCCAATGGATAATGAGTAATAGGGGGGCCTGGGGCGTCGGTTCGTATGGCACTTCTATAGGCTATTGGAACTTCGGGACGAATACCGCATATTACTCAACAAACACACTCACGACGAATCAATGGTATTTCGTTCCAGCCGTGATAAATGCGGGTTCCGGCACCGAAACAGTATACATAAATGGTGTACAATGGTTGACTGATCCTGTAAGTGTCAGTAGCTATCCGCAACCAACAGCCATAGGAATGAGTTATACAGGCTCGCCAGGGCAAGAATATCTTGGCGGCTCCATTGCCAACGTCCAGATCTACAACACCTCGCTGACGGCAAACCAGATTCAGTACCTCTACAACGAGGGCATCGGCGGCGCACCGATCTACCTGCAGTATCTAGTTGGGTGGTGGCCCCTCAACGGCGACACCATTGACTACAGCGGCAACAACAATAACGGCGTGCCGACGAATGTCATATACAGCGGCACGTGGACTTCAGGGTATTACCATTGAAAGGTTTTGTCATCGGAAAGCCAAGATAATCTTAGAACACCGCGCTGCAGTCCAGACATACACATATAAAAATCTTTCCAAACATACGTGTAATGTGGGGATATGACCAACAAGCAAAAAACAGCCGCCGTGCAGGGGCAGAATTTTGAGGCGCGTCGCAGGATAGACCCAAGGTTCGATTCCTCACTCAACGGCTTCGATATATCAAGGACAGAGATGCCTTACATACTCAAGCAGTTACATGACGCCTCCAAGATGGCCAGGCAAGAAGCGAAGCGGAACGGTCGCGGCATTTTGAGGCAAGAGCTATAATCCTTCAGGCAGATAACTTTACAGAGTGATGCTATGAGTCAGTTTGGAGTCCAGCTGCACCGTTCGTCCAAGACGAAAGGCTCTGGGAATGGAAAGCGGAAGATAAAGTCTAGGGACAAGAAGCACAGCGAGATAGGCAACTACTTCTCGGCGACGCGCATGTCTGACGAGAACGTCATGCGCGACGTCAGGAGGAGGGGCGGCAGGCTCACTAAGGTGCTGAAGAGGGCGGGATACGCGAACGTGCTCTCTAACGGTTCTATAAAGAAGGTGAAGATAAAGGGTGTGCTCGAATCGAGGGACAACCGCAACTTCGCCCGTCAGAACATAATAACGAAGGGTACGATAATCAACACCGAGCTCGGGAAGGCCGAAGTGACCAACAGGCCCGGCCGCGACGGCATCGTCAACGCGAGGCTGGTCGGTGCCTGATGCCCGCGCACGTCTACGAATGCAGGAAGTCAGAGTTGGAGCAGCTAAAGAAACTCCTCGCATACGACCCGTACCTCGACACGTCCATCATACCTCCTACAACTCCGGGCTCTGACAAGCCAGTTGACAAGCAGACCGAAGACGAGAAGAGAATGGCTGCAGAGCGCGAGCAGAAGGTAAGGGAGGCACTGGAGAGGCTCAAGCAGGACAAGTACTCAGACGTTATATTCGCACGGCAACAGTACGAGATAATCGACGGCTCGGCATTTGGCAGCCCCGACATATCGTACCTCTACATTAAGGCGGCGGAAGACTTCCTCGCAAAGGCGGATGAGGCGCTGGAGCACAAACTCGGTGTCAAGAGAGTACCGAAGGAACTTGAGGACAAGGTTGTGGCGAAGGTCATTGCTGAGGAGGAAAGCGGCAACGCGGGCTTCGGCTCGATCTTCGGCTGAGTTCAACAACGTGATGACATGGCTGAGAACTGCGCAAAGGCGGCGGATTTGGTGCGGGTAGGGGATTCCTCGTTCAAGCGCGGCGACTATGATGAGGCAGTATCATCCTACTCGAAGGCGATAAGGATCTGCAAGGCCTCGGCAAGCAAGGCAACTAGGCTGGTTCTAGCAGATGCATACAACGGCATGGGCCACACGCTGAGATCAAAGGGCAGGTTCAAGGAAGCATACATCTCCAACAAGAGAGCGCTCGGTATCTACACTGAGGGCTACAGAACCGGCAGCAATTTGGATAAGCGCATGGCAATGGCATTGCATTACACCGCCGACGTTCTCGCCGATCTGAACCGGATAGATGAATCCCTTCGACTTTCAAGGAAGGAACTCAGCATCGAGAGGAGGCTGTACTCGCATGACAGGAAGAACCTCTTTTACCTCGTCTACGGCCTCAACAATACAGCCTGCAGGTTTGCCGACAAGAACGATTTCAAGGGCGCGATACGGCTGCTCAACGAGTCGCTGAAACTGCAAGGACGCGTCGCGTCGCATGACGGAAAGAAGGATTACCCGGACCTCTCATGGACTTATCATATACTGGGCGTGACGCTCCTCAACATGGGCGACATAGACGGTGCGATAGTGACTCTCAGAAAGAGCCTTGGCATGCGCTTTGTTATAGCTGACAGGAACAAGCGGTTCATCGGCGCGCTGCGGAACACGCTGGAGAATCTCTCAATCGCTTATTCTAGGAAGGGCGCCACACAGAGCAAGAGCGGCAGGGGATATCTCTGACGCCAGATTGGCCGATACGGGCGGGTTGTCTGATAGCAACACTTAAAGGTCTTTGCTGACAATGGGTATGTGGCATTGAAATGGAGTTGCTGTTCAAGACTGCAATAGCTGTCGCGGTTATAGTTGTGATAATAGCGATGCTGTTCCTGTACTGGGAGCTCTCCAGCAGGCTAAATGGCGCGCTTACCTCTGCGCAGGCGGCGTCGCTCATCAAGAGCGACATACTGCAGCACTACCCATCAGCGCAGGTCACGATCCTGAACGTGTCGAACTCGAGCATGCACAGCGGCAGCTGGGACATACTCGCGCGCATAGTCTACAACCAGACTACCGCGTGCCCGTCCGTCATATCTGAGGAGTTCGACTATCCTGCGACAGGGCTGATAAACCAGTCGACCACGTACTCCAACTATGCAAACGGGGTATGCATCGTCAACCTCAACACCGGGATGGCCCTCGAGCAGAACATAATCAGCCTGCCTGCCTTCGCCATGGCGTCGCCACTCAACCACTCGTTCGCGCCGCTGGTCTCATTCATACAGATAAATGGGTTTAGGAACGTCTATGCAAGCGCAGACCATGTCGATCCGGGCGTCGCGGACAACATAACCTCGTCGCAAGGGAGCAACATGACATTCAATAGCACCTCTGCGCTCTGGCTTGTTAACTACACGTCACATTCAACTGGAAGGACGCTGCACCTGATTATGGACACTTCAGGTTCCATACTGTTCAATTACACATCCTGACCAAACGGACGTTCGTGTACGCTTTTTTTGATTTGCATATAGAATTGTTTAGTTAAATAAAAGAATTCTTACTTCAGTAAACCTGTGCGGCACTGTCATGCCGCAGTCACTACCTCTATTCGCGCTATTGCATAATGTTTTTAAAGGTTTTCAGGCTATAAGGAGTAGGCGATCTAATGGACGACCTTTTCAACAGCGTATTTGGTGGACAAGGCGGAAGCACAAGGCAGGGCGGGAGTGCCAGCAACGGCAATCTGTCTGCTGATGAGTTCTCATCGGAGCAGATAAAGATTGTGACTGCAGGTTTCGGAGGAGGCGGCAACAACACGATTAACAGGCTGCTCAAGACTGGCGTGAAAGGCACCGACCTGGTTGCGGTGAACACGGACGCGCAGCACTTCAAGATCCTCGACGAGCGCATAAAGAAGGTGCTCATAGGGAGGAGCATAACGAGAGGACTCGGTGCAGGCGGCAATCCGGAGGTCGGGAAGAAGGCCGCAGAGGTCGACAGGCAGCTCCTAGAGGACGTCTTCCAGGGCGCGCAGCTCGTATTCCTGTGCGCGGGCATGGGAGGCGGAACCGGAACTGGTGCGATAACGGTCGCGGCCCAGCTAGCAAAGGAGCAGGGCGCGATAGTCATAAGCATGGTAACATATCCGTTCGACCTCGAGCGCGTGAGGAAGGTCAAGGCCGAGGAGGGCATAAGGGAGCTCTCGAAGTTCAGCGACAGCACGATCATAGTGGACAACAACAGGCTGGTCAAGCTGGTGCCGAACCTGCCGATGCCTGATGCTTTTGCGCTTGCGGACGAGATACTGGCGAAGGCCATTGGCGGGCTGGTCTGGACGATAACCCAGCCGAGCATGATCAACATCGACTTCGCTGACGTTCGCAGCATCATGGCGAACAGGGGCGTCGGTTTCATATCCGTAGGAACAGGCAGGGGCAACGACAAGGTCAGCCTTGCTGCCGAGCAGGTGCTCAAAAACAAGCTGCTCGACGTCGACTTCGAGGGAGCAAGCGGCGCACTGATTCACATCTCTGGAGGCAACAGCCTCACGATAGGCGACGCGATAAAGGCCGGGGAGATCATAACCGACAAGATGGACGAGCAAGCCAACATCAAGTGGGGCGCTCGCCTCATACCTGGCTATGAGGACTCGATCGAGATAGTCGCGATCGTGACTGGCGTGAAGGGCGCCAGCATCGCGATGGGCATCGAGCAGAAGAAGGAGGGACAGTTCTCCGACCTGGAGACGATCTGACCGCTTGGGTGATAGAATGGCGGCAGATTACGACGAGTTCCAGGCAAACTTCGCTGTCGTGGGCCTTGGAGGAGGCGGCACCAACACGGTCAACAGGCTCTACAACACTGGCATAACCAGTGCCACGACCATAGCGATGAACACTGATGCGAAGCACCTCAGCATAGTCCACGCCCACAAGAAGCTGCTTGCGGGCAAGACCATAACGAGGGGCCTCGGAGCCGGCGGCTATCCAGAGATAGCGGCCAAGGCCGCTGAGGCGAGCGCTCGCGAGATCGAGGAGCTCATAGCGGGCTATGACATGGTCTTCCTGTGCGCGGGCATGGGAGGCGGAACCGGAGGCGGGATGGCTCCCGTTGTTGCGAAGATGGCAAAGGAGCAGGGCTCCCTCGTCGTTGCGTTCGTGACTTACCCGTTTGCGCTGGAGCGCAGCAGGAGGCAAAAGGCAGACTGGTCCCTGAAGGAGCTGGTGAAGAACACCGATACAACAGTGATAATCGAGAACGATCGCCTGCTCAAATTCGCGCCCAACGCGACCATGGACAAGGCATTCGAGATGGTCGACAACATAACCGTCAACGCGGTCAAAGGCATAACCGACGCGATAAAGGTGCCCAGCCTCATCAACCTCGACTTCGCGGACCTGAAGGCGGTCATGAAGGACGGAGGTGCAGCCGCCATAAACGTGGGAGCAGGGCAGGGCGCGGACATGGTCGACCAGGCGATAAAGTCGACACTCACGCACCCGCTCCTGGGCTACAGGATGGAAGGCGCGAAGAGCGCGTTCGTCCATGTAACCGGAAGCGAGGCGCTCAGCATAGAGAACGCCACCAGGCTCGCGGAGGGGGTGACGGAGGCGCTCGACGACAGGGCGAACGTGATCTTTGGCGCAAGGGTGGTGCCGGGCATAGGGAACCAGGCGCACATAATGTCCATAGTCACGGGAGTCACGCCGATGCTGGGAGAATACGAGGTCACGATGCTCGAGAAGAGGAGGGAGATGCAGGCCATCGAACTCGAGAACATGTGAGCGCACTCACTAATAAATAGCTTCTCCACCAAATAGAGAGCTGACGGCATTCAACAGCAACTGCGCAAGAGTGAATAAATGGAAGAGGGAATAACGTACGCTCCAGCCAAGGACATGCGCGTGGGCAGGTACATAATGATAGAGGGTGTGGCCTGCCGTGTGGTCGACATAGACATAAGCTCGCCCGGCAAGCATGGTTCCGCGAAGATGCGTCTCGTTGCTCTCGGCATATTCGACGGGCAGAAGAAGACGCTGCTGATGCCGAGCCATGCGGAAGTGGAAGTACCCGTCATAGCGAAGAGGAAGGCACAGGTCGTCTCAGTAGAAGGGGACAACGCGCAGATAATGGACCTCGAGACGTACGAAGTTTTCTCGCTGCCGATACCGGAAGACCTGAAGGGCAAGCTGCATTCCGGCAACGAGGTTGAGATACTCGAGGCTACTGGAAGGAGGGCGCTCTCGAAGGCGCTGTAGTGGTTCAATGGACATAGCTGTTACATCAGACAAGGAGGAAAAGCTCTTCTCTAGGAGAAGCATAGCGTTCACGATCGCGTACGACGGCAGCACCCCCTCGAAGGAGACGGCGAGGACCGGACTCTGCAAGAAGCTGAACCTGATGCCCGACCTTACGGTCATAACGGCCATATCGCAGGACTACGGCTCGAGGACCTGCAGCGCGCACGCCAATTCATACGCAAGCAAGGACGCGCTCCAAAGGTTCGAGCGCAGGCACACGCTCTCAAGGCTATCCAAGGGCAAGGAAGAAGGCAGCAAGGAGGAGGCCAAGCCCGAGCCGAAGAAGGAGGAATGATTGAACGGCCGAACAGAAGCAGAAAAAAGAGAAGCAGGTCAGGAAGTACAAGCAGCTGAAGGCGTGCCCCAAGTGCGGGGTAGGCATGGGTGAACACTCTGACAGGTACGCGTGCGGGCACTGCGGCTACACGGAGTTCAAGAGCAAGAACGGGAAGCCGCAGGCGTGAGCGCCGCTCCGTGCGCTGCACTTTCTACGCGATCCCGATAGCGTTGCTGGCAATCCTTTCCGCGACTATATACCTGGCGGCCAACGGGTCGCTCCCTCTGCAGGATGCCACCGCATGGTCATCAATCTCGCTTTCGCTCCTTTTCCCGGCTATGGTATTCGCGTACATGCTCGCGAAGGGCAACACGTTCAGCGGCATAATAGACCAGCTCGGCCTGTCGAAGAGGAGGTTCGCCCCGCGCTACATCGGCGCGGGCATACTGCTCTTCATGTTCGTGCTGCTGGTCGAATTCGGCCTCGGGGCGTTCGAGATTGCGACAGGCATAAGCCTGCCCACTAACGTAGCGCAGGCCATCTCCGGGCTGCCAGTTTACTTCCTCATATTCAGCTTCATTATGGCTCCCATAGATGAGGAGATACTCTTCAGGGGATTCCTCGTTCCGCGCATCGGCATCTTTGGCAGCTCGGCCCTCTTCGCCGTGCTGCATTACGTCAGCTACTTCTCAATATCAGAGGTGATAGCCGCGTTCCTGTTCGGTCTCATATCGGCGTATATGTTCAAGCGCACGAAGTCGCTCTACCCGTCGATAATAGGCCATGCCCTGGTCAACGCGCTGGGCATAGCGGCGACGCTCATGTGATCGCATGGAGATAAGAGTGGTGGTTGTTGAGCTCATCTATCAGATAAACCTCGGCTACATATCGAGGACGTGCGCCAACTTCGGAGTTAGGGAGCTCACGCTCGTCAACCCGAGGTGCAAGGTTGATGGGAAGAACGCGATGAAGTACGCGAAGCATGGACTGGACGTGCTGAAGCGCGCAAGGATATGCAGGACCGTGGAAGAGGCCGTTAAAGGCACGTTCTCCATCGCGACCACGGGCAACTGGCGGAAGGGCAAGCCCTCGCTCTACAATATCTATTCCATCGACTCGATGGCGTCGATGCTGCGGTCAAACTCCATAGGCAAGGTCAGCGTGGTTCTGGGTCGCGAGTCGACCGGGCTTACTACAGAGGAGATAGCGAAGTGCTCCACGTGTGCCTACATACCAGTTAAGGGGGAGTATGGCATACTCAACATATCGCATGCCCTCGCCATACTGCTCTACGAGCTGACGAGGCGCGAGTCCAGGAGGATGGCAAAGAACCCCTATGCGTCTTCTGCTGAGATGGGGAACACATTGCGGTTGTTCCAATCCATGCTGGAATCCAGAAAGGACATACGCGACAAGGCAAAGATCGCAATGGTGATGTCGCGCATACTGGAACGCGCGCATCCCACCAAGGGGGAGCTGGCCACGCTGGCCGTGGCTCTCTCGCTGAACAAAAGAAAGGAAAAGAAAGGGAACTGAGCAGCTGGGGTTACTTGGTCTGCTTCCTCCTGCCCTTTATGATCTTGACCTTGGCCGGCGTAAGCAGGATCTTGTCCTCGTCTATTCTCGCTATGTCGCCATCAATCTTATTGACGTACTCCTTTATGTTGTCGACGAGGCTCTTCTGGGTGTTCGGGCGCTTGTTCAGCTCCGATATGTTGAGAAGTATTATGTTCTTCTTGCTCAGCTCCTCCTGCACGACCTGCAGGTCGGATTCCTGGCGCAGCGCGAACGGCTTGACGTAGAAGTCCGCCGGTTCGTGCATGACGTCGACTCCCTCCATCTCCTCGGAGTTCATGTATTCCTCTATGTTTATCTCGCTCGTGGTTCCCAAAGCTTTTCCAAGCTTATCGAAAATTCCCATGTTTACACCATCGGTTGGTCTCCTAGCCTATAAATGCCAGCAAGTATTTTTAAGGCTTTCTGTATTTGCGGCTCTCTGAAAGAGCAAGAGTGACTCTCGACAACCGTGCTGCCCGGTTCAGCCCCTGAGCCCCCTCTCCGCGTGTAGCGCCGCGCTTATCAGCAGCATCAGGCCTGTGAATCCCGACACTACTACTATCGTTATCGTCGACAGCATCAAGACAGTGACAGGATTGACGCCGCTTGGTAGTATACCCCCTATGTTGAAGAACGTGATGAAGAAGGCTATGAGCAGTATTATCGCGCCGTACGCAACTTCGTGGTGGTATATCTCGAACAGCATTGCCGTGGTGAGGTAAGCCGCGAGCATGACCCCGGCGAAGCTCAGCATTATTATGGAGGTCGGTACGTTCTGTATCAGGAAGAATGGCGAGATGAACACCGCGACCCAGCATGCCGCTGAGAGCACCCACAGCGCCATGTATATGCTGTGATGGCTGTACTCCTTCTTGCTCATGTTCCTGCTTGAGAGTATGTGTGCGCCGGCAAACGATGCGGCGAACACGAACACCATTATTATGACGAGCACGGTCCAGAACGCCGCGTATATGAAGTAGTTCTGGCCTATCAGGCCTCCCAGTGTCGTGCTGAACATTATGCCCACTGCGAGGAGCAGCGCGAACGTTATCAGCGATATGCCTATCGCCCTCCTGTAAGCGAAATCCCAGAATTCCTCTATATTGGGCCTGACGTGCCTCATCCCATCACTAAGCCTTAGTTACATTATAAGGCTAAAAAGGTTGCTGTCTGCTGCGATGGCTCAGAGCGCAAGTATGAGAAGGTTGCCGAACAGCACTGAAAGCAGCACGCCTATGAATATCGGGAACGCGAAAGGTATGCCCTGCCTGTAGACAGGCAGCTTTCTCCTCACCCTCTTGGCCTTCAGCTCCCTTATCATGACCGGGGTTATGAGCTGCCCGAAGTGCCTGGACCTCTTCCTGAACCACGCCCTGTCGGTCTTGCTCATCACGTTCATCGCGATCATGTCATCCGCCTCAAGCCTGTTGGGCTCGAGGTACTTGACCATGGAAACGGTTATCCTGGTCTCGTACAGCGTCGTGAAGACGGAGCCGAACATCAGCGCGGCGAGCAGTGCTATGCCATAGACGCTCATTATGCCCATGAATGCCGTGAACCCCATGAACGCAATGTAGGCCGCGCCTATAGCGGCCGCCTTAGCGGCGCTGCCCTTTTCCACTGTCCTGGACTTAGATTTCGGTATATAATAGAGCGGCACGAAGATGAGCGCCACTACCCCGGAAGCTATCACGACCGAGAGTATGAAAGGCAGACCGAACTGCGGCACCGTCGCGAACAGCGGCAATGACTGGAACGGAAGCATGAGAGACACCGATGTCAGCTCGGTTATATCCCCGAGACCTATCTGCCCAACCCTATACACCACATAGCCGAGCCCAAACACCACTGTGCCTATCAGAGCGCTCAACAGCATGGTGTAATATTCGCCGTCCACGAAATAGATCACCGTGAGCAGCGCACCGTACGCCATGCTGCCGTACGCGAATAAGGATGGCACGTTTCTCTTGTTGAACAGGTCGAACAGCATGTAGGCGAGCGCGACCGCAATTACGCTCGCTATTCTGACTGTCGTGAAATCGATGACCATGAGAAGCCCTTGCAACCTGATATGTATGATATATGCTACATAAGGGATAATTACCTTTTGCTTCCCATCTTAAGTGCGGTTCTATGCTTGACTACAAAAGCATGCAGGAGAAATGGCAGAAGGCCTGGGCCGACGCTAGACTGTTCGAGGTCGAGCCCAACGAGAAGAGGGGGATAATGGTCTTTGCCGCCTTTCCGTACGTGAATTCTCCTCCGCACATGGGCCATCTGAGGACGTTCTGCACTCCTGACGTGTATGCGCGCTACCTGAGGACGAGAGGCACTAACGTGCTCTATCCGTTCGGCTTCCATGCGACAGGCACTCCCGTCATAGGATATGCGAAGAGGATTGCAAACAACGACCCTGATCTGCTCGAGAGCCTGAGGACTTTCCACGTCGCTGACGAGGACATAAAGCGTATGGTGGATCCGCACTACATAGTCGATTACTTCATCAAGCAGCAGGAGGCAGAATTCAGGAAGGTGGGCAACGGGGTGGACTGGCGCAGGAAATTCATAAGCATAGAGCCGCTCTACAGCAAGATGGTCGAGTGGCAGTTCCAGAAGCTGAAGGAGAAGGGCTACCTCGTGCAGGGTACGCACCCGGTCGGATGGTGCACCAATGAGGACAACGCAGTGGGGCAGCACGACACCATGCACGACGTGCAGCCTGATATAGAAGAGGTAACCGCGATAAAGTTCAAGGACAAAGATTCCGATGCGTACTTTATTTGTGCGACCTACAGGCCAGAAACTCTTTATGGCGTGACAAATCTCTTCGTCAACGAGAGTGTGGAATATGTAGTTGCGGAGATAAACGGAGTGCAATGCTACGTCTCTAAGGATACAGCCTTCAGGTTTTCCTATCTCTTCGATACCAAGGTGAAGGGTGACATAACTGCAGCGGAACTGCTGAAAAAAGTAGCGATAAACCCGATTACTAATGAAGAGGTGCCGATACTTCCAGGATATTTCGTGAAGGCGGACAAGGGGACTGGGGTTGTGATGAGCGTGCCATCGCACGCACCGTTCGACTACGTCGCGCTGGAGAGACTCAAGGCGAGCGGCTATCCGGTGCCGAAGATGGAATACAGGAAACTGATAGAGCTCAAGTTCCCCGATGCGAAGAAGGGCCTGGGCAGCACCCTCAAGCCGGATGAGTTCAGCGGCAGCACGGGAGATGCGGTGCACCACGAGATACCTGCTCTCGCCTACCTCGAGTTCCTCAGGATGAATCCGGATGTGGACGACGAGTCCGTGGAGCTCGCCACCAAGCTGGTCTACAGGGAGGAGGCGCGCTACGGGGTCATGCTGGTCGGGGAATATGCTGGCAAAGACGAGCCGGAAGCGAGAGACAAGATCAAAGACGACCTCGTGAAGAGCGGCGACGCGATGCTGATGTACGAGCTCGCAAATGATGAGCCCGTCATCTGCAGGTGCGGCACAAAGGCGATAGTGGCCATAGTGAAGAACCAGTGGTTCATCAATTACGGCGACAAGAAATGGAAAGAGCAAGTGCACGCGATGTTCTCGAAGATGAAGATATATCCTGAGAAGTACAGGCACACGTTCGAGATGCTGATAGACTGGATAGATCTGCGGGCGATGGAGAGGGCGCAGGGCCTCGGGACGCGCTTCCCGTTCAACCCGGAGCACATAATCGAGTCGCTGTCCGACTCCACGATATACATGATGTTCTACACGTTCGATTACATACTGAGGGCGAACGATGTCAAGCCGCAGCAGCTGGCGCCGCATTTCTTCGATTACATCATAAGCGGGGAGGGCGATGCAGCGACCGTATCGAAGGAAACAGGAATTGAGGAATCGGTTATAACAAGGTGCAAAGAATCGCTCGACTACTGGTACACCAACACATCCAGCCACTCCGCCCCGGACCTGATACCCAACCATTACCTGATGTACATGTTCAACCACGTCGCTCTGCTCCCGGAAAAGTTCTGGCCAAAGCAGATAGTCGCCAATGGCATGGTCAATTACGAGGGCGAGAAGATGAGCAAGAGCCTCGGCAACATAGTCCCTGCCGGGGACGCCGTTGGCAAGTACGGCGCGGATCAGGTAAGGTTTATAGAGGTCGCCGGAGCAGAACTCGACAGCGACACGGAGTTCAGCACCAACTCGCTCAACGGAGTGAACTCCCGGATTGAGTACCTTCTGTCGCAGGTCATAGAGGTCATCAAGGCCGAGAACGGCAACGAGCTCAAGGGCGTAGACTTCTGGATGTACTCCAGGTTAAACTCCAAGATAAAGAAAGCGACCTCGTCTATGGACGGTCTCATGTTTAAGGGAGCATATGATGAGATATTCTACGCCTCGATCGGCGAGCTGAAGAAGTACAAGGAGATGGGTGGCAGGAACGGTCTCGTGGTTACGGACTACCTTTCGGCAGTCATCAAGATGCTATCGCCGATAATGCCGCACATAGCGGAGGAGCTATGGCACCTGCTGGGCAACAGCACCCTTGCGGCAACAGAGCGGTGGCCCGAGACGGACGAGGGCATGCTGAACATGGAGCTCGAGGAATCCTTCGGCATAGTTGACTCTACTGTCGAGGACGTCAACAGGGCCATGGAGCTGACGGGCAAGATGGAAGCGAACAAGGGCAAGAAGGCCAAGTCGGTAAAGGTGATACTGGCCGAGCAGTGGAAAACGGAAGCGTACAACATGCTCGTGGAAGGCAAGGAGATCGGAGAGATAATAGCTTCCATGCAGGACAAGGCGGGCAAGGATAAAGCCGCGAAGTACCTGCAGGGCTTCAAGAACAGGAAGGAGGCCACACAGCAGGTATTGGCGACACAACAGTCATTGTTTAACGCTTTTTCCGAATCAAGTGACTACCTAAAGAAGAAGTTCGGCTGTGAAGTAGAAGTGGAGAAGGAGCAGGATTCGAAGTCCGCGAGGGCGCAGAGGGCGCTTCCAAGCAAGCCGAGCATAGAGGTAGTCTGGAGCTGAAGGTGCAGACATGGGGATCATTGACAAATACGACCTGTTCATTTTTGACTGGGACGGAACTCTAGCTGAGATAAAGCTGATGAACAAGATAAATGAGAAGCTGAACTTCCTCTGGCTGAAGAAGAAGGAGAGGAGCAGGATGGAGGCGCTCTACAGCAGGCACGAGATCAGGAAGCTCGAGTACAGGGAGCAGAGGGAGACGAAGGAATACAAGTCTATAGTCGACTTCCTCATGCTGATGGCACGGCCGAAGCTGCAGCCCGGCACGATAGAGACGCTAAAGCTGCTCAGGGGGCGCCACAAGAAGGTCGTGCTCTTCACGAACGGAGCATACTGGAGGGTTGCGAAGGAGGCGAAGAACTTGGGTGTCATGCGCTACTTCGACTTCCTGCTCAGCGCGCAGGACATAAAGTACGTGAAGCCGAACCCGCTCGGGCTGAACATGATAGTCGACAGGGAGCACGAGAGCAGGCAGAAGACGCTCTACATAGGGGATATGATAGACGACGTGCTCGCCGCAAGACTGGCACATGTGGACTGCGCGGCCGTCACGTGCGGCTTCGATGGCGAGAAGGAACTGCGGTCAGAGAAGCCGAAGTACCTGTTCAGGGACATAGGAGAACTCCGCGATGCGCTATCATAATCAATGGTAATACCCAGAAGTCCATGAGCCGCTGTATATGACATTCGTCGGTACGCCGTTGTTGTTATTGCCGCTGTAATCTTTGGTGTCGCCGTTGAGCGGCCACCATCCCACTAGGTGCTGCAGGTATATCGGCGCGCCGCCGATACCCTCGTTGTAAAGATATTGCACCTGGTTTGCCGTCAATGAGGTGTTGTAGATTTGGGCGTTGGCTATCTGACCATTGAAGTTGTATCCGGTGGGAAAGTAGGCGAAGGTCCCTATCATCGTCGGCCCTGTATTGGTTATGGTTCCCAGACTACCGATGCTCGACTGCGAATTGAGCGCGCCATTGACATATAAGTACATCTGGTGCGCAGAGCCGTCGTATACGCCTGCCAGAAAATACCAGACATTCGCACCATATATGAAGTTGCCCACGGTAGGCGCTAGTGAGCCATCATATATCTCAAAGGTAAACTGGTTGCTTGGCATTGCCTGCAGGTCATAGTTGTAGCTGCTGCTAGATACCCTTGTGACTATGCCCTCGTAGACACCGTCTATAGATGAGGGCTTAACCCAAGCGGAGACACTGAAGCTCTGGGAGGCTGAGAATGAGAGGGAGGTCTGTTCGGTGATTTGCACGTAACTATATTGTGCCCTGACGAATTGCGCGACGTACTGCGGGAGGTAACCAGCGCAGCTGCCTGTCAATGCGACGTTCCATGAAGTGCTTGGGCCGTTAGGCCTGAAGACATGGCAGGCTCCCGGCCCTATCTTCGGCATGTATGCAGACATGTTGAAGACCCCAAGGGAATAAAGAGCTCCGAGTACGACCGCGATGATGAGGATTGCCCACCCGTACGTCATGAGATATTCCATCGCTGACTGGCTCGTGAATGGAGAAGGTTTGTGCTGGTTAGCATAGAGTGTACTGCCAACCAGAGTTTGCATAACCCAATTACGTCTTAACTCTGCCATTGGCATTGGTCTCATTGATAGTTATCAAAAAAAACATAAAAAGCCATATGCATCGTCCTATCAACTTCTACAGCACCTTATTATTCCTTCTTGGAGAAACAGCACTGTGATGAATGAGGTAATCGCTGAGCTTCGGCTGTGACGATTGGTAGGCGGGCTGAATAGATGAACGCCCTCGAAAGGTTGAACAGGAAGAGCATAAGGGTGACGGATCTCGCTTCGCAGTACTGGTGCGAGAAACAGATGGAGCTCCGTTATCTTTATGGGGAAAAGATGTCCCAGGAGGCCCGGAACGGCAGGGCCATCCATGAGATGCTCGAAAGCGAGACCAATGTACCTATCATCCTCGAACCAAAGAGCTACTCGGACTATGTCTACAAGATGCTCTACACGGACCACGTGGCGCTGCAGGCGCTCAAGGAGAACAAGATAACCAGGGAGTTCCAGCTATTCGGGGCGATAGAAGGATTCAACCTCGTGGGAAAGATAGATGAGCTGCGCTTGCGCAACGACAAGCTGCTCGTGGTAGAAGACAAGACGAGGCAAAGAGAGGACGTCCCTACCGAATCGCAGATCATGCCGAACAGGATGCAGATCATGTTCTACAGGGAGATGCTTGAGGCCCTGCGTTCCGGGGAGTACGATTCATCGCGGTTCTCATCCTTCTACGGCACGAGCAGGCTCTCGATAACCCCTGAATTCACAAGACAATTGCAGGCGCTCAAGGTGCCGTACGAGATGTGCAGCATAAAGCACATGGAATCGACTGTCTTCACAGAGATGAAATCGCTGCCGGAGATAAGCGACACCCTCTACATACGCTACAGCAACCAGTTCACTGGCAAGCTGATAAAGCTATATAAGTTCAATTACAATGAGGAAGAGCTGAGGGGAGCGAAGCGGTACCTCTTCCCATATTGGAAGGGGGAGAGGGAGGCGACGCCCGTGCCCGAGAGCGAATCGTGGAAGTGCAACTACTGCGTCTTCTTCGGCAAGCAGTGCAAGACCTGGTGGAAGGAGAGGCAGCAGGGCCTCAAGCCGTGATGCAGTGATAACGAAAGAAACTTTGAGGAAGGATTTCAGCAAGGACTACCAGAAGTACTACTCGGTGGAGCTGTTCAAGCGCGAAGGCTTCAAGAGGAAACAGTGCAAGGCCTGCGGGAAGTTCTTCTGGACAGCCTCTGACAAGGAGTACTGCGGCGACTCGGAGCACGAACCGTACAGTTTCATGAAGGACAAGCAGCGCGATATAAGCTACGTCGAGTTCTGGGACAAGTTCGCCGGCTTCTTCAAGAAAAATGGCCATGCAATCGTCGAGCGCTATCCTGTGGTGAGCAGGTGGAGGCAGGATCTGTACTTCACGATAGCGGGCATACAGGACTTCCAGAGAATCGAGAACGGTAAGATGGAGTTTGAGTACCAGTCCAACCCTCTTCTCGTGCCGCAGATGTGCATGCGCTTCAACGACGTCCCGAACGTCGGCATAACGGGCAGGCACTTCACGGCGTTCATGATGGCGAATCAAACCTCGTTCAACTACCCCAAGGAGGGATACTGGAGAGACAGGACGATCGAGCTGAACTACGATTTCCTGACAAAGGTCGCCGGCGTGAAGAAGGAAGACCTCACATATGTCGAGGACGTCTGGGCGATGGGCGACTTCTCGGAGTTCGGACCGAGCCTCGAGGCGTTCGCCAACGGCCTCGAGATAGTCAACAATGTCTTCACGCAGTTCGAGTACGCGAACGACACGATAAGGGAACTGCCCGGCAAGGTCGTGGACGTCGGATGGGGGTTCGAGCGCATGCTTTGGTTCTACACAGGAAAGGAGACCGCGTACGACGCGGCGTTCCCGAAAGTGCTGGACTACATCCACAAGAACTGCGGCATAAGGCAGGACCGGAGGCTTTACAGGAAGGTCGGCGAGGTTGCGGGGTCGGTGGACATAGGAGAGGCGAGCGACACTAGCAAGTACGCCGAGGAGCTGTCCCGCAGAGCGGGGATAAGCATCGACGATTACAACTCTATAATAAGGCCGATGCAGGCCGCATACGCGATCGCCGACCACTCCAGGACACTCATGTTCGGCATCAATGACGGCGCCCTGCCGAGCAATGTGGGTGGGGGGTACAATCTCCGCGTCATACTCAGGAGGATGTTCGACCTCATTGACGAGTACAGCATGAGCGTCGATCCGATAAAGCTCATGGAGACGCATGCGTCTGAGCTGAAGGGCCTGTACGGGCCGATGCTGGAAGATAAGGACGAGCTCAAGGCGATAATCGAGCTGGAGCACAAGCGCTACCGCAACACAAAGCAGTCAGCTTCTTCAATAGTCGCATCGCTGCTTTCGAAGAGGGAACAGATCACCACCGACAGGCTCAAGACGCTCTATGAGAGCAACGGCATCACCCCCGAATACATCGCGAAGGTAGCCGATTCGAAGGGCGTCAAGGTGAAGGTGCCGGAGAACTTCTACTCAAAAATAGTCAAGGGAGATTTTACAGAGGCAAGGAAGCACGGAAAGGGTCTCGGCATAGACATCTCTGGTATGCGCGCGACCGAGAAGCTGTTCTACGACCTGCAACTGGAAGCAAAGGCCAAGGTGCTGAAGGTAAAAGACGGTATGGTGGTCCTGGACAGGACGCCATTCTATGCGGAATCGGGAGGTCAGGAGGCCGACCATGGGACGATTGACGGCGCAAAGGTGAGGGATGTCCAAACAGTCGGCAACGTCATAGTCCACACCCTTGAAGGCAAGGCGGCGTTCAAGGAGGGGGGCACCGTGCAGTGCAAGATCGATGCCGAAAGGCGAAGGAGGCTGATGGCCCACCACACCGCCACCCATCTCATAAGCGCTGCGGCACGCTCCATACTCGGAAGGCACGCGTGGCAGGAGGGCGCGAAGAAGACTGCGAGCAAGGCGCACATCGACATCGCGCACTACGAGCGGTTGTCTGACGAGCAGATACGCGCGATAGAGAACAAGGCGAACTCATACATACTCGACGGCATGAAGGTGAAGATGTCCGAGTACGACAGGAACAAGGCCGAGGCAGATTACGGCTTCGCAATATACCAAGGCCATGGCGTGCCCGCCAAGAGGCTCAGGATAGTCGAGGTGAGGGACCTCAATGGGAAGCTCATAGATGCAGAGGCATGCGGCGGACTGCACCTCATGGGTAGGGAGAGCTCGATAGGGCTGATAAAGATAACAAGCAGCTTCAGGATCCACGATGGGGTGGACAGGATAGAGTTCGTGGCAGGGTCGGCAGCGATGGAATACCTTGCTGCCATGGACCGCAACATAGCTGAACTCGCGAAGGTGACAGGTAGCGATGTGGACAAGCTCAACGAGACTGTGGTCAGGCAGGTCGCAGAGCTAAAGGACTTCAGGAAGAGGTACACGGAACTCGCGGACAGGCTGAGCATTGACATAGCTGCAAGCATAATGGATAGCGCGAAGGGCAAGCACGTCATAAGGAAGCTGGACTACGAGCCCACGATGCTGAGGAAGATAGCGACAGAGGCTGTCAGCCGCCATGAGGAGAGCGTGGTAATACTTCACAATGGCGAGGGCAGCGTCGTCTGCATATCCGGCACGAAGTCTGGGGTATCAGCCGCTGACTTCATCAAGGAGAATATAAGTGCTATAAGCGTCGGCGCGAAGTTCATCGGAGGGGGCTCGAAGAGGATGGCCGAGGGCAGGCTGGCATGATTAGTTTTTCCTAAGTAGTACGTCCCTTAACAGCGCAGTGCGGTGTTCGCCGAGCTGGTCAGCAAGGAAATCTGCATAGAGGCTGCGTATGCCCAAGGCGAACTCGCCCTCTTGCATGTCTATTACTAGGTTGAGCCACCTGTCGACCTGCGACATATTATTCGCCAGCCACATCGCCTTTGCCATTGAATCAGAGGCCGCAATAGCCTTTTCATCCCTTGTCTGCATCAGGAGCTTTGGCAGGTCCTTCCAGGCGAGATCTGCCGCAACTGTAATCTCCTTCTCGCTGGCGCCTTCAGACCACGCCCTGATAAATGCTGGCAGCATGTCGCCCACCAGGAAATATTCGGCATATTCGAACGATTTGTCGAAGGTGGTGCCTTCCCCTGTTGCTTTCAGGTCAGTATTAATGAGCCTCGCGAGTTCGTTTCGGCAGTGTACAAAATCATCCAGGCCGTATGCTGCGGAAAGGGGCGGAACCACTCTCTCAAATAGTCTGTTTTCCAGGTCCGACATGGTGAATCTGTGCACTACCGGCTCGGACAGTCTCCTCGCTTCGTAATAGCGCCTGCCGAACCCGTCGACAAAGGCGAGGTACAGCCTGTCGCCTACCTCTGCGACCTTATAGGCCGTATGAGTGCCCTCTCTTTCGTGCCTATCGTACTTCGGCAGCCTCTCCGCCCCGCGCATGCCTCGATCAGTTGTTGTCATCTCAATTCCTCCTCACGAAGAGCTCGATCGTAGCGTAATCATCCCTCCACGCCGGATCGGAGAGATCCGTATACCTGGTCTCAGCCCTTCTCGTGAACTCCTCCCTGCTCAGTTCCGCCGCATCTGGCGCGTCCACCTGCGATGTGAGCTCGCTGTAGTAAAATCCGGATTCTGCATCGGCAAGCCTCTCGTCCATTCTGGTGAACGCCGCGGAATTCCAGGCGATCTCATAGGCCGCCTCCCTCTCGTGTTGTGTGAGGCCCGTCTCACGTGCCTCCGATGCCGCAAACGTGAACATACCATGCTTGAGGAACATCACGCAGTCCGCTATCCTGTTCATGTCGACGTCTTTGTGGTTGCCCCCATATTCCCCGACGAGGGACCTTATTTTGGCGCGGTGTTCCTTCAGCCTGTCAAACTCCGCCCCCTCCAGCGAGACATAGAACTTGTCCTCCAGAGGCGACATATCAAATATCCTGGGCGTGCGCTTGCCGTCCTCATATACTGCATAGAAATGCCTGTCGAACCTGTCGACCATCTCAAGATACAGCGCATTTTTCAACTGGCCGATGGCATACGCGACGTGCGTGGCATCGTCTTCTACCATGTCATAACACTGCATCCTGACTTTTTTGTGGGTCTCTGCCTTGGCAACCATCTTACCTGCCATGCGACCGCCGGTTATCCGCGGAACGAGCCAGCCTCGCCTGTAGCGCCCGCCAATGCATACTTGAAGCGCTTGCCGTTCACTCTGTCAAGGTGGCCCAGCCCCTCCTTGTGAGTATCAGGCATATCCATGCGTTTGAGGAATCCCATGGCTGCGCCGTCCTTCTGTATGAATTTGAGCTCTTCGCGTGCGTGTTCCTCAACGCGTCTCTCTACTGCCTCCAATCGTCTGCCCTTGTACAAGTGTTTCACCGGTATGCCTGATTGCAACTAGATATTTACGCTTTTCTGATTATTGGTAACACTTTAAAATTCTCACGGGATTTTGTCGACGGAAAATATGGCTTGTCATCGGAAGCACATGATTACGCCGTTCGACGACAGGTTTTTGCACTAAGGCAGTGTGAGAATTTTCCTGTCGTCTAGGCGTGAAAATATTAAACTGTGGCCC
>JACWAL010000035.1 GCA_014874295.1 Microcaldota archaeon | reverse complement strand
GGCCACCACCCAACAAGGCGCTGCAGGTAGATCGGTGCACCGCCTATGCCCTCCTTGTAGAGGTACTGAACCTGGTCTGCCGTTAATGAAGCGTTGTAGATCTGGACGTTGGCGATGGAGCCCTGGAATGGCCACACGTTCGCGCAAACGGCGCCCGTATTGGTATTGCCTATGCAATACGTGCTGTTTATCGGAATGCCTCCCGATACAGACGGGGTACTATCCACTCTTCCGTTTATGTAGATCACGACGCTCCCTAAAGAAGCGCTATAAGAGTATCCTATCATGACCCATGTGTTTAGCGGTGCCGTGCTTGAGCTAAGTAAGCAACCCGCAAGGCAAGGCCGCACATTGAAGGCTGTTGGAGATGCTTCATATATTCCTAACTGGTCGCCTCTGCCCCCCAAGACGGTGGGATAACCGGTGCTGCCCTGTACTACAGGAAATCCTGTCATATAAACCCACGCGAAGACAGAAAAAGCATTGGACGTATTGAGGTTTGTGGAGATTGATGTAGCTGGAACCTGCACGTAAGTGGTGCCTTGCCCGTTGAACTGCGCGACGTACTGTGGCAGGTAACCAGCACAGCTGCCTGTCAGTGCGACGTTCCACGAGGTTCCGGGACCGTTAGGCCTGAAGACGTGGCAGGCTCCCGGTCCTATCTTCGGCATGTACGCCGACATGTTGAAGACTCCGAGGGAATAGAGTGCGCCAAGTACGACCGCGATAATCAGGATTGCCCATCCATACGTCATTAAGTACTCCATCGCGGACTGAGCCATACGCCCGCTGCGCGGTGCCACCCCTTCCCAATCATCAGCTTTGTGATGCATGCGACTCCTATCTTATATCAGACAAAGGTATAAATAGGCTGCACGGCCACAATGGGGTCCTGTTGGGGGTTACTCCTTTACAACGCCGTCCATTACCTTCGCGAGCTTCGCCACGGTCTTGACAACGTCCTTCATCTTCGGGTTAAGCCTGTATCCCAGGCCATAGCCCTTGTCGGTCCTTATGTGCGTTGGCTGTATGACGTTAAGCTCCAGTGAAAGCTCCCTTAGGGTTATGATGAGAGTCTTCCTGGTGAACCTCTTCTCGAGAAGCGCGTACAGTTCCCTTGTGGTCCTAGGCGACTTCTTGAACAGCAGATCCATGACCGCGTAGTTCGGTCTGCTCAGTACCCTCCTGAAGTTCCATATCTCGTCCTTCTCTATCTCTCCCTTTGCCATACTTAGGCTTAGCTGTTAATCCTTATAAACCTTATTATCCCGCGCTAAACCTTGTGGCCTGATATTGATGACCTCTTAAGCTATATATATGGAGATATAGTAAAGTATAAATATTTTATCTGAGTAAAAGAATCGGCAGTGAGGTAAAGTGCCTCGGGTTGGATGCAGGATGTTTGGAAGGGTGTTCACGAGGGCGTTTCGGGAAGGCCTGCCCGCGTCGTTCAGCGTTTCGGGCGATGCGCCGTCGGCCGCCGAGTTCAGCGGGAGGTTCTTTACCGCCGGTAGCGGGAAGGACGGCAACGTCTATTCGGTTGGCAGGGTGCTGACCAGTTCAGACGAGGCCATGATGGCGGCTGCCAAGCGCGCCGTGGTCTCCAACCTCGCCCCTGGGAGCAGCGCCTCTGTGAAGGACGCGTACGCCTTGGCGCTTTCCTCGCTGCCGCAAGATGTACAGGACAGGGAGCTGATCTCGTACATGGCCGCGCACGACACAGCGGGGTTCGGGCCATTCTCGATGCTGATGGACGACAAGGAGAACATGGAGGAGATAGTGGTGAACAGCCCGACGTCGCGCATATGTGTGTATCACTCGAGGCTGGGGTTCTGCCGCACTAACCTCTCCTTCAGGAGCGAGCAGGCGATGCGCTCCGCGCTCAACAGGCTCATCGCCGACGCGGAGAGGGAGCTGAACTCCGATACTCCAATAATAGATGCCCAGCTTGCGGACGGGTCGAGGGTACACGCCCAGCTCAGGCCGTACGCCCCAGGAGGGGCGGCGGTGTCGATAAGGCTGAACAGCTCGAACAAGATTGACATGAGGAAGCTGCTCTCTACGGGAACGCTGACCAGCGATGCCCTGGCCTACATGTGGATGGCGCTCGATGCAGGGCTTAACATCATGGTGTCTGGAGCCCCCGCTTCAGGCAAGACATCGCTGCTCATGTCCCTGCTCTCGTTTTTGCCCCGACACGAGCGCGTCGTCGTGGTGGAGGAGGACGTGAGCGAGCTCAGGCTGGACCATGATCTCTCGAACTTTGTGGGTCTGCAGGGCCGCGCCGGATCGAAAGCAGAGCTGCGCGACCAGGTGGTGAACGCGCTGCACATAAGGCCAGACAGAATAATACTTGGAGAACTCCGCGGTCCGGAGGCGAGGGACGTCTTCGCGGCAGGCAACCTGGGCATACCCTTTATGGCCACCATGCACAGCAACTGCGACGCGCGCAGCCTGCTCGACAGGCTCACATCCAAGCCGATGGAGGTCGAGAGGAGCAACGTAAGCGCGCTCGACGTGGCGCTGTTCATGCGTAAGGACGGAGCGTCGCGCAGCCTGTCCAGTGCGTGGGAATATAGATGGGCAACCAGGGATGCTATACCTGCCGAGGGGACGGGCGACATCGGGTGCGCGATGTCCCAGGTCAATTTTAGTAACCTGCGCTCGAGTGCGACCACGCTGAAGGTCGTGGAGAGGTTCGCAGATTTGCATCTCATCACGGTGCAGAAGGCCGCGGCCGAGCTGAGGAGGCGCTCCAGGTTCCTCGCATCGATAGACAGCAATGCAAGTGTAACGGAATACATACGAAGCTACGGTGCTTGAATGGATGATGACGAAGTGTTTGCAGAGAAGATGCGCGAGTGCGCGCTCAGCGCCCCGACATCGATGGAAGCAATTCGCAGTGCTGCCTTGACGGAATCGCGGAGCACATTGCGCTATGCAGTATCAACAGCCTACGCGAACGTGAAGCTGGGCGTGCCCGTAGCTGACGCGTTCCGTACTTCCATGTCAGCCGCCAAACTGCGTGACCGCGGGCTAAGGATCCGCCTCATGGAAGCGGTATCCGGCTGTGATGACGCGAGGGCTGCGATGCTGAGGCTTTCTGATGAGGTGGAGCATTCCGGCAGGTTGCGGCTCGAGATTGGGTTCGGGTCGGTGCAGAAGTATATGACGCTGTCGTTGCTCTCCAGCGTGATACTGCCGTCCCTAGCGCTCTTCGGCTTCGTGGGATACTCGATGCTCTACAGCTCTGCCGCGTCGTTCGCGGCATTCTCGATGGCACTGATAATGGTGTTCCCGCTGGTATACGCGCTGCTGCGCAGGAAGATGAGTGAGGTATATGGATAAGAGAATAGCCGCGTCTGTCCCAATGTTTGCCGCCGCACTAGTTGTGTCGTTCGTGCAGCCGTACCTATCGCTGCCGATCCTTCTGCCCGCCTCATACCTTTATGTCTCGGCAAGAAGGGGGCGCGCACTCGCATCCTCGAGGCAAGAGAGGGATTCATTGGAGTTCCTCTCCAGGCTGTCCAGCAGCGAGGTCATTCCGTTCTCCAAGAGAGCGATGGATGCTGCGAAGGGATTGAAGTTCGAACAGGCTGTAGTCGACACCGTGAAGCGCTGGGCGCTGGGAGATGCGTCAGACGTCCCGCTGCCGCTGGCCGATGACCCGACGTGCCTGCTCTCTACAATGCACCTCGCAAGGGACGCCGTGCTCAACGGGGCGAATATCGACGCGCAGCTGAAATCGCTGCTATCAAGGCAGAGGTACGCGAGCGAGCTAAAGATGCGACACATCGGCGGCATCAGCAACACCCTCTCGCTCATACAGGCCGGGAACTGCGCCTTCTTTCCCGCGTTTGCTGGTGTGTGCAGGAACATAATGGACATCGGGCTGCCCACGCAGGCAACCACCGCTGCCACGCTGCCGTTCATTGTGGTCGTTGCCGCGTACATCGCGCTGGTCGCGGTCATATCGGCGTTCTTCCAGAAGGGGGACAGGGTTCCGGGCGCCATCGCGATGGCTTCCTCTGGCATGGTCATGCTCAATATCGTCGCGGCCGCAGGCTCGCTGATGATGTGACGCTAGGTGATTCGATGAGAGACAAGAAAAGCAGGACAAGGAAAGTGCAGAGCTCGATAGAGTACATAATGATGCTGTCTGCCGTCAGCATCATAATCGTGATAGCCCTGACCATGATGGTACAGTTGAAGGGGACGGCGACAAGCCAGTTCTTCAACGGCAGCAATACGATGGCGCAGAAGCTCGGCTCGCAGCTTGGGAACCTCAGCGCAATGGTGAAGTGAGATGAGGCCGCAGATGACTGTGGAGTTCCTGACCTACATCGCCGTGTCGGCAGCGTCATTGGCGCTCTCGCTCTCGCTCTTCCTGCCGTACTACTCGGCAATGACGAATGGCGAGGGCGCCGCGCAGTTCCGCGATTTCGTGGCCGCGATAGACTATGCGATGGGTTATTCCTCGTACAGTTTCACAGCCAAGGTGCCGTATGGGCTATGCAACTCCACGCTATCGGGTTATGGTATAGCAACCAGATACGGGACATTCCCGCTGTACGGAAACGTCTCGTTCAGTAGCCTGCTATGCAGTGAGGAAGGCAGCACTGTGCGGATTACTGTGCAAAGGTCCGCAGGAGGTTACCTGGTTGGGTGAACGCATGAAGGCGCAAATCTCACTTATGTTGCTGGTCTATCTGCTGTCATCGCTGTCGCTGCTCCTGGCCTCATCGTGGCTCTATGCAGGGCTGGCGCGCGCGCCGCCTACTATAGAGACACTACAAGGAAGTGCGTTTGCCAGCGCGAACGCGTCGGTGAACAGTCTTGAGGCGCTGCTGAGGTGACCCAATGCGGTGCATAATAGGCGTAGACCTGCTCATCGCATTGCTGCTGGTCTCGTCCGCACTCATCATAATGGCAGCGCAATACATTTCCGAGCGCTCATCGCTGTATGGCGCAATCTCCTCAGCAGGCGGTGCGCTAGCATCTAATTCCTCGATCCAGGCCGCGCTTTACATCGCACAGATGACAGGCACCGTGTTGCATGGCGCATACGTGCAGAATCCAGTGTCAAAGCCGGGTGTGAGGCTGGTCGATTCCGGCGGTGCGCTCCGCTCCGTATCGGTGAATGGATGAAGGGTCAGAGCAGCACGGAGTTCATAATACTGCTTGCGGCAGTCTCAGCGTTCGCTGTCACCATCTTATCCCTCTATGCGGGCCTCGCATCGCGCGAGGCGCCGGTCTATTCATCGCTCAGGAACGTTTCAGGTTTGGACTACTCAAATATGATGGCAACGACCGACACTGCGTCACAGCTTTCAGTCTACGTGCCTTCCACTACATATCTGATGCAGCCTGCCCGTGCATACGCAATCGTATACCTCCCTGCAGGCTTCGCGATATCCAATGTCACCGCGGGCGAGGCTGGAATAGGAGCCATACAGTACAGCTATGTAGGGCAGGGAAACCCATCGATATTGAGCATACCAATACTGCTCACTGCAGTAGGCCAGCATAATGTGAGTGTGGCCGTAGTTGCGGTGAACGGCAGTAATACAGTAGCGCTGCATGCATATGGCATGACCGTCACGGTCAATGGCAGCGCATCGCAGTATGTCCGCAACCAGTCCGGCCAGGTCAGCGCTTATATAGCGCGCCGCAACGAATCACTGCTGTACGGGTTGTCAAGTCCGGTCAGCATGGGGGCCATAACGCAATCGTCGAGCTGCACCATGATGAACTTCTGGGACCAGCTATGGCCCATACAGATGCAGTGCGGCGACGCGAAGTGGGAAGTGCGCATATTCGATGACTATTGTTTCGGCGCGTACGGCACTACTAGGACCTACTGCTTCTACGGCCCCGGTAACGGCAAGATCATGCAGAAGGTCAACTATTCATATAGTCCGTACTACAACATATCGCTGGTCACGAACGTTGGTGGGACCATGTTGACCGCTAACCTGTCATCGCATGCACCATCTTCGTACGTCTACCTTGGCAATGCCATAGCGGGCAACGCCGTAGTCGATGGCAACATCATCGCATATGGGCCCGATCCAGCGCAGAGCATTGCAGTGCTTCGCTCGAATGCGGCGCGCCTGGTCAACATGAGCTATTACACTACGTTCCAACAGTACCTGAACAACGTGGAGAGCATGCTAGCCTATTACAACAACACTGGTGTGGACAATTCACAGATGTCTGCGATACAGCAGGCCATCAGCGCATACGATTCCTACGTCAACTCGACCCTTCCGGCGCAATCAACGTCGCAATGCATCTACCTTACAGGGAGGGGCATGCTGTCGTGCCCTCCATTGCAGGAGTTTGTTTACGGCGACATACTCGAACGCCTGAACGACAGCCTCAACGCGAATGAGACAGTATATGTCGATGGATCCAAGATAAGCGTCAGGTGAACACATGCCGACCATCATCGTAGAAGCCGCATTATCGATTGCAGTAGTCGCCATAGCTTCCTCCGCGCTCTCATATGCTTTCTCCGCTGCCGCGCACCCCTACGGAGTCATGCTGTCGAGCGACAATGAGATCTACGACATCTTCAGTGCGCTGCTATACGACCATACATACAGTTCATGCCTCATAGCACTGAATGACACATGCATGACATCTATGCTGCAGGAGTTCAACACCTTTTACCACACAAGCTATGCATCGCTGTCTTACCGTGGCAGAACCTTCTCGTATGGCGCAGCAGCGGCTTGCACATCCTCCAAGACATTCTGCCTGCCATTAAAATACAGAGCGGAAGTCAACATGTCGTGCATGACTCTGTGTGGTTGAATGGCGTCGTTAGGACTGTTGGTCGTCGCTTCCATAATGGCATCCTCGCTGACAGCCCCCTCTATCCTCTCAGGTGTTGCGCTTTACCAGTCGTTCGCGCTCCCGTATTCCGCATATTCCACATCGCAGGGGTTGATGCTCGCGTCCATCTACGCGCGCAATGCGGGTTACAATGCGAGCTACATGTCCGCGCTCTCGCAGGCGCTGCAGATGGACGGTTTCTCCACGTACCTGCAAGACCGAACCCTGATAGCGTATCTGAAGGGCAGTGCAGTCCACGCGATCATCGGCGATTCATCGACATAGCCAGCAAAAGAGCTAAAAGTCTCCTTGTGCCATATCATTGCATTGTGATGGCCTCACTGGTGTAACGGCTTGCATAGGAGACTGTGGATCTCCCAGACCGGGTTCGACTCCCGGGTGAGGCCTTTTGCCTGTCATCTTCCATTCCGCAGCTTGGCTTTGAAGTCCTCGATCTTTGCCTGGTTCCCCTCCCTCTTGAGGGCCCTATACCTCTCCGCGATCTTCACTGCCCCGTGAAGATCCATGTTCTTCGGGGGCTGTTCGTTGCCTGTTGCCTTGCGGTAGTCCTTAAGCAACTCCTTGTTCAATTCTCTTGCCATGTTGCCACCTAATTGCAATGTGAAACCCGTTTCCTGCCCAACCAGTTAAAACCAAGCATAAGCTCTATCATATCAAGCACACGCGCAAAACCCATATCACAGGTTTTACGCTGTCAGTATTAGCAGCAGTATGCCCAGGACGATGCCGCCAGCTGGCGCGGCACTGAAGAATGAGCTTTCTGATGTCTGCAATCCTGGCATGCAGAAAGAATAAACAAGCCGATATTTAAACTTTGTGTCCGAATCTCTAGAGAAGGCGCCGCATGTCGCGCAACGGATGTATCAGATGGATGACAAGATAACCTCCAGCATAGGTGGCCTGTTCTCCCGGCTTCACAGGGGCCTGCTGGCATTGTCTGCCGAGGCGTCGAAGCTCACGAGCATGAACAGCAGCGTCAACGCCCACGAGGTAAGGGAGGCGCGCGAGGAAATAGTAAAGAAGCTGTCCGAAAATCAGGGCTTCGAGGAGACACGCACGCTGCTCAAGGTGCTCGACCTCTTCTCGAAGGACAGCGCTTTCATCGAGCTCGTCAGGGACGAGTCGAAGGAGTGGCTCGAGTTCCTAGACACGATAGAGAAGAGCCTGAACATAATGCTCGAGGACCTCGAAGGGGACGACAGGGAAATAGCGGAGAGGGCGATAACGGCCGTGGAGGCGGCAAGGAAGAGCCTGCTGCGCAAGTGATCAGAACACGTGCAGCGCCCACCACCTGTTAAAGTTCTTGATCTTTATCCTAGCGGGGCTGGTGTTCTTCTTTATGTCCTTGACCATCACCTTGTAGAGGACCTTCTCCTGCGCGTCGAGCTTACCCTCCTTGACGGTTTCCTGCTTCTTCCCGTTGACTGTAGCTACTTCTGTCTTGCTTATCACGTCCTTCTTGACCATCGAATACCACTCGTCAAGACTGCTTCCGCTCGTGTCCTTGTCCTTGAGTATCGCCATCATGTCATGCATGTCAAGCTTCCTGGCTGTCTGGTGCTCGTGCTCATGGAGCAGGGGGCGCATAGCCGCCTTGTCGCAGACGCGCTCTATATCAGCCGGGGAGTATCCGGACGTTGCTCTGGCAAGCCTCCCGTAGTTGAGCCACCCCCTCGGCTTGTTGCGCGTGTAGAGTTCGAACAGCCCCTTCCTGTCTTTGTACTTCGGCGGCGGTATGTAAACTGCGTCGCCGAATCTGCCACTCCTCTTCAGTGCCGGGTCGATGTCCCATGGATTGTTAGTTGCACCTATAACGAATATGCCCTCCGGATTGGCCTCCACGCCGTTCATCTCGACGAGGAACTGGTTGACCGCGAGGCGCATGGCCGAGCTTTCGCCGCCTCCGCCATCACCTCCGCTGCCGCGCTTGACGCCGAGCGCGTCGAGCTCGTCGAAGAATATTATGCACGGGGCGTTCTGCCTGGCCTGCTCGAATATGGCATGGAGGTTCTTCTCAGTGTTGCCCGTGTACATGTCCACTATCTGGTTTATCCTCGCTATTATGACGTTGGCGTTCGACTCCCCAGCTATCGCATTGACGACAAACGTCTTTCCTGTACCAGGCGGGCCGTAGAGCAGGAGGCCCACGCCGAGCTTCTTCCCGTACTTCTTGAAGAGGTCCGGTTTCTGTATGGCAAGGACGACGTTCTCGTAGAGGTACTTCTTGACCTTGTCCATGCCTATGACTCTGTCGAACTTCATGCTCGACTTGTAGAACGCGACCTTCTTGATCTGGCCCTCCTCTATGATGGTCTCTTCCTTCTTGACCTCCTTCTTCGCCCCTACCTGCACCTGCGCGGAGCCTCCCTTGCCGGGCTCGACGTGCAGCAGCGAGTCTATGTGCTCGAGCCTGTTCTTCGCCTCTGTATAGCTGGGGTTGTTCGCCAGCGACCGCTCGTACCAGAACCTGGCACCGAGCAGGTCGTCCTGCTGCTCGGCGATGTCGCCCATGAGCAGAGGCGCGTCGGCGCTCTTCGGCTCCAGCTCCATGACGGACTGCAGGTCCTTCTTCGCTGCGTCGAAGCTCTTGGTTATCGTGTTGTTGAGCGCCCTGTTAAAGTACGCACTCGCGTAGTCCTTGTCGATGGCTATCGCTTCCCCATATTCCTTTATCGCTTCATTGAACTTACTCTCGTCGAAGAAGCTGTTGCCTCTCATCCAATGTTCCTTTGCCTGCGGGTTGACCTCCTTCTTGCCTTGGCTGCCATTCGGGGTTTTCTCGTCGGCCATCTAATTGCACTGATATTTAGTCGGATATAACCTATTTAGATGTTTTCGAGCGGACCACAGTTCCATTGTGCGCTCGGATACAATGCTTAAATAGGTTATTCGCGTTCTAATAGCTGTGGTCCGGATGGATGCAGACGAGACAAGGCTGCGCGACATGATTGCCGCTGTGCCGTACACGTACGACGCGGATGCGAGGGCTGTGGAGATAAAGGCGCACTACGATTCATATGAGGGCAAAGAGGTATCGGTAGCGGGCCGCGTACTCGCCGTGAGGAAGTCCGGCAAGCTCGTCTTCGTCGACATCCTCGATGCGACACAGGCCATACAGTGCTATTTCGACTTCACCGATGTGGGAGAGAAGGGCATAGATGCGGCGAAGGCCTTGAATCCAGGGGACGTGCTGGGCGCGAAGGGAACAGTATTCAAGACCAAACCAGGGGAGGTGAGCGTGAGGGTAAAGGAGCATGTTCTTCTCGCGAAGGCAGTAAGGCCGCTACCTGGCAAGTGGAAGGGGCTGCAGGACACGGAACTGCGGTATAGGAAGCGCTACCTCGACCTGATAATAAACCGCGAGACGCGCGACATATTCGTGAAGCGAGTCACGATAACCAAGATGATGCGTTATTACTTAGAAAAACAGGGCTTCATGGAGTTCGAGACTCCAGTGATACAGCCGCTGTACGGCGGTGCCGACGCCGAGCCGTTCAAGACGTTCGTCAACACGCTGAACGAGGAGGATTATCTCAGAATTGCGAACGAGCTGTATCTAAAGCGCCTTGTCATAGGGGGCTTTGAGCGCGTCTTCGAGATCTACAAGGCGTTCAGGAACGAGGATATCGACACGACGCACAGTCCTGAATTCACGATGATGGAGGCCTACCAGGCCTACACAGACTACGAGGGGATGATGAAGTTAACGGAGGGCATGTTCGAGTTCATAGTGAAGGAGCTGTATGGTTCCGACATGATAGAGTACCAAGGCGAGAAGATCAGCTTCAAGGCGCCGTTCAGGCGCGTGAAGTACATAGACAGCATAAACGATGCGACAGGGAAGGATGTCATGTCGCTCAAGGACGAAGAGCTATTCTCGCTTGCCGAGAAGCACGGCATCAGGTTTGAGAAGGGCAAGCGTTTCAGGGCGCATGCATACGAGAAGCTGTTCGACGTGCTGGTACAGCCGAAGCTCAAGCAGCCGACATTTGCAGTCGATTATCCGAGGGAGACGTCGCCGCTCACCAGGGAGAAGCGCGGGAACCCGAAGCTCGTGGAAAGGTTCGAGATCTTCATACAGGGCATGGAGCTTGGGAACTCATACTCCGAGCTGAACAACCCATTCGTACAGAGGGAAAACTTCGAGGCCGAGAAGGCGAAGGCGGCGATAGGCGACAAGGAGGCCGAGCCGCTCGATATAGAATTCATAGAGGCGATGGAGTACGGGATGCCGCCGATGGGTGGCATCGGCATAGGCGTCGACAGGCTGGTCATGTTGCTCACAAACCAGACTTCCATCAAGGAGGTCATCGCCTTCCCGATGGAGAAGAGAACCACAAAGTGAAACTCCAACGCGACTGATGCATTATGCCATCGTTTCGAGTCTGTCGCGCAATGTGCTTATCATGATCTTCCAACTTGTAGGCCTGTTCCTCACAGGTATATATTGATTAGTCAGCTTTTGGACCTTCTTTGCATCGACACTGTTTAATTTCGCAGATATAGAATCTATGAACTCTTCTAATGTCAATTTATGCGATCCATCCTCTAATGCCACCGGCATGGCCTTTTTCAACTTCTTTATATCAGCTATTGCAAGACCATTGTAAGAGTCGAATATGTCCTTGCCTTCCGCCCGATCCTTCAGAGCATTGAGTTTCCTGGCAAGTAAGTCCTCTAGTCCATACACAGTTACGCCTGCTATCCTATCGTTTATGAACCCAGAGTGGTCCCAATGCTTATTCTTCAAGCAGACTTTTTACTGTGCTGTGCTATAAACAACGTCTTGGTGTACAGCATCGCTAGCGCGGAAATCCCAAAATAAAAAACATAGTCTACTACAAAGTTTAGATAGGAAATTGAGTCGAGCCCGTAGTAAAATGGAAGAAAGTAACCGAACGGCAAGCCGTATCCAACCGCGCCGTTGATATCGCCCGTCGGTACCCAGAACATGAGAGTAAACAAGGTGAAGAATATTCCGGATATGGTGGCGGTTATGATAACCTCCAGTTTAACCTTGGGATTGGATATTTTGTGGGCTGTCAAGCTAATCAGAAACTTCATAATAAGAAGCACGAATGCAATCCCTGCCACGTAATCCAAATAGTCGATTGTTAGGCCCAGATATTCAATCTGGCAGCTTATTGTGGAATAAGGAGCAGAAATGCAATTGTAGAAGGTCAACGGCGCGCCATAAACGGGTCCCCTATCTGTGTCTGTTCTATTTATCTGGAAGCTTAGAAATACAATCAACAACCCCAAAGCAAATGCAATGACTGCGATTTTCTTATAAGACAACATCCGATTACCATTATGGTTCATTAGAAAGATACATGGCAAGTATTTAAAGGGGGTATATGCACGTATGTTTGATATAGATGCAGAGGGAGAGATTTGAACTCTCGAACCCCTAAGGGAGCGGACCCTGAATCCGTCGCATTTGACCAGGCTTTGCTACCTCTGCATTCATCGGAACTATTGTGCAGATGAATTAATAAGCCTGCCGCGCATATCTAATTGCAGTGGTGCGTTGCAAAGCAACATGATCAGCATGAGGCTCGCCCTTGCCATAGGGCTGGGCAACATAATAGGCGCGGGCATATTCGTGCTGAGCGGCACCGCGATAGCGCTTGCCGGATCGTGGGCGCTCCTTGCATTCGTCTTTGTCGGCATACTCGCCACGATAATAGCACTGGAGCTCGGGGAGCTCTCCTCCATAATGCCGAACGCGAAAGGAGGGGCGTATTCCTACGCCTACAAGGCGTTCGGGAGCGAGCTCGGTTTCATGACCGGAATACTGCTCTACTTCAGTTTCGCGACCTCGATATCGGTCGTAGCACTCGGATTCGGCAGCTACCTGTCGAGCCTGCTGGGGTTCTCAACCGCGTACAGCCAGGCGGGGGCGATAGGGCTGATATTCGCCCTTTCACTGGTCAACATAGTTGGCATAAAGAAGGCGGCGAAGGCGGACTTCGGCCTGGTCTCGGTGAAGCTGGCTATACTGGTCATATTTATAGCTGCGGCCGTGCTGCTTTCGCTTGACTCTGGTACGTTCAGCCTAGTCAACTTCACCAGCAGTCCTGCACAGGCTGGCATACTCCCGATATTCGCGGCGAGCATAGCGGTATTCTTCGCGTATTCGGGCTTCCAGACCATAACGACCTTCACGTCAAAGGTGAGGGGAGGGAGCAGGGCTGCGGCAAGGGCCATACTGCTCTCCGTTATAATAAGCATGGCGTTCTACATAGCGATTGTGCTGGCGCTGCTCGTGATGGTGCCCGCTTCCAGCTACTCAATCAGCGCCGACCCGCTCTCGTTCGCCCTGCACCACGTGGGCGCGCCGTACTGGCTGACGCTGGCGGTCGACATCGGGGCGCTTGTGGCCACAGCATCCGCCGTCCTGGCCATGATACTGAGCTCGTCGCGGATCGTATATCAGATAGGCGAGGACAAGCTGCTCCCGAAGGCGATGCGGAAATACAACAGGAAAAGGGATGTAGCCGTCAGCGGTGTCGTGGCGTCTGCCATCATATCCGTGGTGATGCTCTTCGCCGGTAACATTTACGTCATAGCGGCGATAAGCAACTTCGGGCTCCTGTTCTCATATCTCATAGCCAGCTTCGCCCTCGTGCACTTCAGGAAGGAGGGCAGGGCCGCCGAATTCAGGATGCCCGGATATCCATACCTGGCAATAGTGGCGATACTGCTCGTCTTCGCGTTCATCATGGCGATGCCGCAGGAATCGCTGATGATAGGCGCGGTGATGATAATCGCCCTCCTCGTGATCTACTACTTCTTCAGGGAGATCGACGAGAAGAAGATAATACGCGTCAAGCTATTCAAGTGATGACATGCTCATAGGCATAATAGGGGCGCCGAACAAGGGGAAGAGCACGCTCTTTTCAGCGCTGACCATGAACGATGTCGCCATAGCGGACTACCCGTTCACCACGATAGATCCGAACAGCGGAATAGCCTATGCGACGCACGAGTGCGCCGAAATGAGGCTGAACGTGAAGTGCAAGGCGCGCAATTCGCTCTGTGTCAATGGCACGCGCAGGATACCCGTAAACGTCATAGACGTAGCGGGGCTCGTGGAGGGCGCACATGAGGGTAAGGGCATGGGCAACCAGTTCCTCAACGACCTTGCGGCTGCCGACGCGTTCATGCTGGTCGTGGACGCGAGTGGGAGGACTGACAGCGCCGGTGGTCTGGCGCAGCACTGCAGTGCAGTCGAGGACGCGGAAATGATCCTGTCAGAGCTGTACCAGTGGCTTTCCGGCATAATAACCAAGCACATACAGGCAATGTCAAAGAACAAGGATGGCGTGTCGGCACTCGAGGCGGTGTTGACTGGGCTGAAGATACCGAGGAGCAGCATAGAACGCGCCATAGGGAAATGCAGCCTGACTTCCTCGAACATATCATGGAGCGACGGGGACGCACTGAAGTTCTCGAAGGCGTTACTCCAGGAGGCGAAGCCGGTTGCAATAATCGCAAACAAGATCGACGTGGGGGGCGACGCCACAGCGAACGTCAAGGCTCTGAAGGACAGGTTCGGAGAGGCGAATGTCTTTGAGTGTTCCGCAGCGATAGAGATGGCGCTGAGGAAGGCGTCGTCAGCAAAGGTGATAAATTACCTTCCTGGTTCGAAGTCGTTCGAGGTTATCGGGAGCAATGTGAGCGCGGAGCAGAGGAAAGCGCTGGATTACATGCTCTCCTTCCTGGAAGGCTCGGACCACGGGACTGGGATGCAGCGCGCGCTTGATTCGACAGTCTTTAATGTCCTTGACAACATAGTAGTCTATCCTGTTGAAGATGAGAACAAGTACACCGACCACTTTGGAAACGTACTGCCCGATGCCATACTGCTCAAGAAGGGATCGACCGCGCTCGATCTCGCGGTCGCCATACACACCGATCTGGCGAAGCACATGCTCTATGCCGTCGACGCTATAAGGAGGATGCGCATAGGCAAGGAGCAGGAGCTTCACGACGGCGACGTGGTGAAGATAGTCAGCGCAGCCAAGTGACAAGGGAAATTACGACCTGAAAATGTCAAGTATACGGTCGGCCACAAACATCCTCGCCTTCGCCTTATGCCCTTTGCCTCCCTGCTTCAGTATGCCAAGCCTGACAAGATCATCCACCGCATTTTTTGCGGCGGGATAACTGATTTCCAACCTGTCCGCAACCCTAGGTATCACAGTTATCGGATTTGAGAAGAGCATGAGGAACAGCTCGTACGCCTTCGCACTGCTCGCCTCTTTCTTTATCCTTTTGGCAAGGCCATCGTGATACACGAGGAGCGCGTTCGTTTTCCTTATTATGCTGTCTGACTGGGTTATGACGCCATTGAGGAAGAACTTCATCCATGTGAGATATGCGCTGCTCCTGCTCACTTCTAGCAGGAGGGAGTAATACTCCATCCTGTTCCTCTCGAAATATTCGCTCATGTAGAGCAGCGGCAACTCAAGCGCACGCTGCCTTATCAGGTAGAGTATCATAAGGAGCCTGCCTATCCTGCCATTGCCATCGAGAAACGGATGTATAGCTTCGAACTGGTAGTGCATCATCCCCAGTTTTACAAGCACCGGCTCAGTGCTGCTGTCCATATAAGAGAACAATGATGCAAGCAGGCGCTCCACTCTCTCCGGCGGCGGTGGCACATATGTGGCCGAGCTTATCTTCTGACCGGGCCGCGAGATGTAGTTCTGGAGGGCCCTTATCTCCCCAGGAACTGCCTCTTCCCCTCTCACGCCCTTGAGCAGGAGTGCATGGAGCCGTTTCACAAAGGTCACATTTATCTCCCTGCCATGCCTTATCATGTCTATCCCAGCATCCTGGGCTATCGCGTAGTTTGTGACTTCACGCATGTTACCGCGGGATTCCTCGCTATTTGGGGTTATCCCTATCTCGTTCTCCATTACCTCCTGCAGCGTGCTCAGTGTGCCTTCTATCTTTGAGCTGAGAACTGCCTCGTTCCTGAGATACGGTATTATCAACCTCCTCGTCACGTTGCCCAAGGTCTCGTCCAGCGCCTTTCCCAAGCCGTTAAGCTCGCCAAGCTTCTGGCTCGCAGCCGCAAGCAGATCTATGAACTCGTCATCTTTCTCGAACTTTACCGGCAGGTTGGATGGGATGAACGAATAATAATCGCGCCTTGTGTTCCTTACCAGCCGCCCGGAAGGCCTTTTGAACCCTGAGACATCCATAGAATCATTAAAATATATGCGTTTAAATTTAAATAACTATCGATTTGATTAAATTTTAACTTATCTTTATTTAATCAGTCGTCCGCAGGTTAAGGTTTTCTTACTCTGGCTTCCGGCCGGTTAAGGTCCCGTCGCAGCGGCTTTAAACTTATCTTGTCCTTCTGGGCGAACGCAAGCAGCGAGAATATCGTCATGAAGACGAAGAGTATGCCCACTGGTACCAGCACCGTGAAGACTATCATGTTCACGCTCGCCGCGCTCAACAGCGCGTCAAGAGTGTTGACGTTCAGCAGCATGAAGACTATGAATATGCTTATTGCGTAGATCAGCGAGGCGTAGGCCGCGTTTATCAGCGAGGTCATGAAAGCCTTCGATATGTCCGTGGAGGACTTGCTCACCCTTTCGCCTATCCATATCGCCACGAGGAATGGGAAGATGAGAAGACCAGGCAGGTTTATTATGTAACCAGACACGCTGAGCAGCAGGTTCCCGAGCTTGACCGCGCTGGCTGTGGCGCCGCTGGCCAGTAGCACGTCCTTGGCGAGCAGCTGCACGACCAGCGCCACCACTATGAATCCGATCCAGAAGAACAGCGGGCCCTCGAGCTTCACGGAAGGCTCATCGGGTAGTTGCCTCTTCGGCGCGGGCTTCGGTTGTCCGTCAGAGGCTTCCGAAGCCGCCCTGTTCGGATACAGCGGCGGGACATTGACAGTTTGCTCTCCCAGAATATCACTGACTCAGATTTGATTGCTAGCCTTTAATAACCTTGGGTTACAAAACCAATCAGTGAAGAGAGATGGCAAACCTTTATTCGCCGCAGTCGCAGGCCGGCATCATGAGCTTCTATGATGCGCCTACGAAGGGGCCGATGATAAACCCAAAGATAATAATCGCGGTAATACTGGCCTTCTCCATCATAGTAATGGTTGCGGACAAGCTCAGCATCCTCTGAACCTGGTCGTCACCGTCTCCTGAACGTCTCATGGTATATGGTGCTGCCGAGCTTCAGCTCCATGCCATATTGCCCTATAAACCCATTCACCATGCCGTCCAACTGCGCCCTGCGCTCCGGAGTATCGGCCTCTTCATACGCCCCCAGCAGGTCAGGGCGTCCCTTTAGTTCGTTGAACAGCCTCCCCTTTATATAAGGGCTTAGGTTCATATGCTCGACATAAACCTTTCGAATCCCAGCGTCTGCGAGGCTGGCGAACAGCCTGTCCAGCATTTCCGGCTTTTCCATGAAAGTGGGAAGGAGCGGCCCGATGAACGCATAGGTGCGTATGCCGCTCTCGTTCAACGTTCTCAGGGCGCTTATTCGCATGCTCGTCGAAGTCGCCCCGGTCTCCAGGAGCCTGCCCAAGCTGTCGTCAGTGGTAGTGACCGTCATGCCCACCTCAATGTTGGGCACTAATTTGATTACATCGATGTCTCGGAGCACCATCGAGGATTTCGTCTGAACCTCGACAGGGCCCCTGTATCTGGTCTCGGCCAGCACCTCAAGTATGCCGCGCGTCAGTCTGTACTTCGCCTCTACGCCCTGGTACGGGTCCGTGACCGAGCTCATGAATATGTCGGAAGTGCCGTGTAGCTTCACGATCTCTCTCCTGAACAGCTCCACTGCGTTGGTCTTGGCGCAGACATAACGGCCCCAATCATCAATGTCCTTGTTGACGAACTTTCCCATGAAGCTCGCATAGCAGTAGAGGCAGCCGAACTCGCAGCCAGTATAGGGGTTCACTACATACTCTGCATCGGGCAACCTGGATCTCGTGATTATCTGCTTCGCTTGAATCTCCTTTATCTCCATGCGGTCACGCCGCCTTGAAGACATCCCTTCTCACTTCCGTAACGTCACCGCTTTCAGCCAGCAGGTAAAGCACCGCGCGCGCCGCGTCCTCCTCGACCTTGAGCGATTTTGCTATGTCCGCTATTCCGATGCTCTTGCCCTCTATCAGCTTGAGCACCGGGTTGGCGTTCTGCGCCACAAAACTCTTCAGCGCGACGTAGTACTTCTTGTTGAACGCCCTCGTGCCTATGACCAGTCCGAGGCGTATGCTTTCCTCCAGCAGCGTTGAAAGTGTCGTGGCCTCTGCCTCAGTAAGTATGACAAGGTAACCGTTTGTCTCCAGCTCTTCGGAGTACTTGTTCTGCTCCTTGAGCTTTACCATCCACCCCTTTGTGGCATGCTGCTCCGGTTCGACTATGTTCGGCTTGCCCGCGCCGCGCTTGCCGAACAGGAATTCGTTGTATATCTCCTTCGATATCCCATACCTGTACTCGCTTTCATCTTCCTTCTTGAAGAGTGTCACTGCCTTGCGCTTCAGCAGGCCCTGCAGTATCGCGTTCTCGCGTGAGTCGAGCAGTTTGCGCACGTTCTCCTTCGTACGGTTGCTGTATCTGACTGTGTCGAGCTTCTTGAGGACCTCTAGCTCCTCCGCGCTTATCTTCTCTCTTGGGCGCTCATGGGAAGGAGCCGTCGCTGCTGCGGCCTGCTTGTTGCCCGTCAGCGCGTTGACAAGATCGCTCTTCTTCGCGAATATATAAGTGCTGTCGTTGTACTTGAGGAAGTCGACGTCATCACCCTCCTTTATGCTCAACGTCGACACCACGTCGTACGGGACAACAATGACGAGCTTGTTGTCCTTCTTGTAAACCTTCGAGATCCAACCACCACACTTATAACTTTATACAGTAATGATAGCGCATAGAAGGCTTATAAGGTTTTTGCGCATGGCAAAGGCGGCAAAAAGGGGCGGTCTTTTCACGACAGTCGCCGACATAAAAAGGGCGGCCGAGCCGAGGGACATGCACTCGAACAAGTACAGTAACGGCGCAGTGCTCGTGCTCGGTGGCGGGAAGACTTACACGGGTGCCCCAGTGCTTTCTTCCTTCGCGGCGAACGCCGCGCTGTCATCGCTAAGGACAGGTACGGGGTACGTGAGCCTGCTGGTCGAAAAGGCCATAGAGGGAATAGAGAAGAAGATGTCGCCGAACCTGGTCGTCAGGTCGTTCGCCGCCTCGTCCAGCACCGCATCGCTGCTCAAGAAAATCGCGTCAATAAGGCACAACGTCCTTGTGGTTGGCCCTGGAACGGAACCGCGCGGTCCGCTTTACAGATCGATGAGGAGCGTCATCGAGACAGAGCTCGAATGCGGCAACATTGCAATAATTGACGGAGGCGCGCTGAAGGCAGCAATCGAGAAAAGCGCAAGGCTTTCCACAAATATCGTGCTCACTCCACACTCGGGCGAGTTCGCTTCCCTCGGCTACAGGGTATCGGATGAATTGGATGACAGAATGGATAAGGCCGTCGAGTTTTCCGAGAGGTACGACTGCACCCTGGTGCTCAAAGGTCATGAGACCATAGTGACGAACGGCGCTTCGATAAGAGTGAACAGAGCGAAAACGCCGGCGCTTGCCACGATGGGGACCGGCGACGTGCTCGTCGGCATGATAGCCGCTTACGCCGCGATGCATGGCAATGCCTTCGAGAGCGCCGTTGCCGGAGTTACCGCGCACTCGATGATCGGTGACATGCTCCACGCAAGGATGGGCAACCACGTCATAGCGACAGATTTAATAGATGCGATTCCCTCATTCCTGAAGAGGTTCGACAGGTGACAGCGTGGCGACATTCTACAGCAGGGTCATGTCTGAGGTCAGGGACAGCGTATCAGAGGCCCTGGTCAAGAACGGGTTCGAGACAGAGAGTCTCGAGAATGACATAACCATGCCGGAGAAGGGCTTCGGCGACGTCGCATGCTCGGTTGCATTCAAGATCGCAAAGCAGAAGGGCGCGAACCCCAAAACGATAGCTGAGCAGCTCTGCAGATCTATCACGAAGCCTGATTTTGTCAAAGAGATCAAGGCAGAGAACGGATTCGTAAACTTCTACCTTGACCGCGGCGCCTTCTCGAAGGGCGTCATAGAGGAAGCGCTCTCTAAGTGCGAAGCCATTGCGGCATCTGACGCAGGCAATAGCGACAAGGTGATAATCGAATACCCGAGCGTGAACCCAAACAAGCCGTGGCACATAGGCCATCTCAGGAACGCGCTCATAGGGGACGTGGTCGCCAACCTCTATGTGGCTTGCGGCTACTCAGTTGAGAGGGAGGACTACATAGACGACATGGGCCTGCAGGTGGTTGAGGCGCTGTGGGGCGTAATGAACCTGCGCAGCCAGGCAGACAAGAAGTATGACCACTGGCTGGGCGAGCTCTACGTAGATGTAAACAAGGCGATGGAGACGCGTGACATGAAGGCAGACCTCGCGAAGCTCATGGAGGCGATGGAGCAGGACGGGACGTACGAAGCAAAGCTGGGCAGGGACATGACCGAGAAGTGCGTCCTCGCGCAGTACAAAACCGCCTACGACTACAAAATATACCACGACGTGCTCATATGGGAGAGCGACATCGTGCGCTCAAGGCTTCTGGAGAAGGCGCTCATTACGTTGGAGAAGACTGGCGCGGTCAGGAAGGAAAGCAGCGGCAAGTATGAGAACTGCCTCATAATGGACTTCGAGAAGGCCGGAAAGCTGCCCGACGAGTTCAAGGGCCTGAAGGAGAGCGTCAAGGTGCTCGTGAGGAGCAATGGCGCCCCGACCTATGCGGCGAAGGACATCGCATTCCACATGTGGAAGTTCGGACTGATCGAGGACCCGTTCCTCTACAGGGCGCTGATTGACCGGCAGCCGAACGGGAAGGCGCTCAACACGACCGGCAGCGAAGGCAAGCGCATGGACTACGGCAACGTGTTGAAGGCAGTGAACATCATAGACATGAGGCAGTCGTACGAGCAGGGCATAGTGAAGCTCGCCTTCCAGGCGATGGGCAAGGGGAGGATGTCCGAAGGCATACTGCACCTCGCCTACAACGTGGTCGAGCTGGAGGATGGCAGCTTCTCCGGAAGGAAGGGCACGGAAGGCTACACTGCCGATGAGCTGCTTGCGGAGGCGAAGGACAAGGCCGGCAAGTTGATAAGTGACAGGCTCAAGCTTGCGGAGGAGGAGAAGGAGAAGGTAGCGGACGAGGTTGCCCTGGCCGCCATAAAGTTCGAGACGCTTCGCGTCTCCCCAGAAAGGAAGATAGTGTTCTCGTGGAAGACCGCGTTGAGCTTCGAGGGCATATCTGGGCCGTACTGCCAGTATATGTACGCCAGGGCCTCACGCATAATAGAAAACTCCGGCATGAGCGAAAACTACGCGAGGGCCGCGGACGAGACATTGGGCATACTCAACAGCGACGAGGAGTTCGCGCTCGTGAAGCTGATAGCGAAATGCGGCGCTATCACCGAGAAGGCATGCGCGGAGCACAGGAGCAACGTGCTTACGGATTATGTCGGCAACCTCGCGGCGCAGTTCAGCAAGTTCTATGAAAAGGCGCCTGTGCTCAAGGCAGAGAGAAAGGACGAGCGGATTGCCAGGGTGGCACTGCTCTATTCGTTCAAGCACGCGATGAGGGGCACGCTGTCTCTGTTGGGGATAGGAACCCTGGAGCGGATGTAAACAACCCCTATTAAGGTTTGCGTGCGATAATAGCGCTGACTGGTGCATCACATGAGGACCTACTCGAAGGGTGCGAGGACCGAGCGTGAACTCATGTTCATGCTGCAGAACAACGGCTACTCAGTCATGCGGTCAGCTGGTTCTGGAGTCAATTCCATAACCCCTGACATAATCGCAGTCAGGAAGGGAAAGGGTCTGGCATTCGAGTGCAAGGCGTGGGAGAAGAGCAACATAACCTTCGAAAAGGAGAAGATCGATGTCCTGAAGCGCTGGCAGAGCAACACGATGATGGATACCTTCATAGCCTGGAGGAGCAACGGCGCGGGCTGGCTGTTCGTCAAGCTTGAGGAGCTTGCTCCCACAGAGAAGGGCTACATAATAACGAGGAGGAATGCGCTCTCGATAGGAAGGAAGTTCGATGAAGTCACCTGGGTAATGGAGCGAGTGGATGTGACGGCATAATGGCTGATGAGAGAATGATTGGTGTGGGATTTGGAGTCATGCTCCTCAGGGACGGGAAGGTCCTGCTAGGGCATAGGCACGACGATCCAACGAAGGCGTCCAGCTTGCTCAATGGCGCGGGCAAGTGGACAATGCCGGGCGGCAAGCTCCACTTCGGCGAGACGTTCGAGGAGGGCGCCAAGCGCGAGGTCATAGAAGAGACGGGTATCAGACTCGGCTCTGCCAAGGTCATCGCGGTCAACAACGATATGACCAAGACAGCACACTTCGTTACGGTCGGCATGCTCGCCGAGGAATTCAGCCGCAAGGCGAGGGTCATGGAGCCCGATGAGATCACCGAATGGGGGTGGTTCGGGCTTAAAGCCCTTCCGAGGCCGATGTACCTCCCGAGCGAAAAGCTACTTAAGAACTACCTACAAAATAAGTTCTATATCGAAGAGTGAACACGCAGGTGAGACAATGGCGGAGATGACGTTTGCATTCCTGAAACCGGACGCGCTTGAGAAGAAGCTCGTCGGGAAGATAATAGCGAGGATAGAGTCAGAGGGCTTCAGGATCGTGAAGCTGAGGAAGGGAAGGATATCGCAGGAGCTCGCCTTACAGCTCTACCCGGACTCGGAGCAGCAGCTCAGGGGGATGGGGGAGAAGACGCTGAAGGCGATGGGGGACGCTGGCATGCCGGAGAACGTTGCGAAGATCTTCGGTACCGAGGACCCGATGGGCATCGGGAAGGTGCTCAACGGGTGGAACAGGTCGTCCGCGACGTCTACGGAAATCATCGCGTTCGAACTCGAGGGCGAGGACGCTGTCTCCAGGCTGAGGACCATCGTGGGGAAGACTGACCCTTCCATCGCGGACAAGGGGACGATAAGGGGCGACTGGTCGGACGACTCGATAATGAAGGGCAACCTAGAAAAGAGAGCGTGCAGGAACCTCATCCACGCGAGCGACGGTGAGAGGGCACCGGTCGAGATCGGGCTCTTCGACAAATATTTCTTCTGAGCCGGAGATTCAGTTCCTGTACTTGAGGTCGTCGCTCATCATATCAGGGTTCCACATCGGGTCCCAGACGAGATCGACGTCAATCTTGCCTATGTCATGCAGGGCCTCCAGCCGCAGCTGTACGTCCGCCAGTATGATCCCCGTGACGGGGCACATCGGCGACGTCATAGTCATGGTTACCTTCACACTGCCGTCCTGATTGATCGTTATCCCGTAGATGAGTCCTATCTCGACTATGTTGGCGTCGAGCTCCGGGTCCTTGCACTGCGACAGCGCCACCACTATATCCTTTATCACTACCATGTTAGAAGGTTCATGCCGAAGGGATTTAAAGGCTAATCTGATAATCCTGTAAGCGCGTAAATTCCGAGTTATTATCGTCGATGCCTCAAGCCGGTAGTAATCTATTTATATGTGGCGGATGGCGTATATAGCGGGGCATATGGAAGCGCAAAAACCAGCGCCTGTGGAAGTGGCGCTCGCCGACTACACGGTTATGAGTGACGTCAGGGCAGTCCAAAGGCTGCCGATTGAAATAGCTAAAGTGTTCTATAAGGACGGCACCGGCTGGGAGATAAAGCTGGAAAGGTGTGGTACCGGGGGGTTCGTTCCGGAAGGTTCAATCCTTAAGGAGAACGTCAGCATAGACAGGACGTCTGTCGTGTTCGACTGTAACTCCATCCAGCCGGGCGTCAAGGTGGTCAACTCCATTGTTGGCCGCGAGGTCACGATCGGCTGGTACTCTACTGTGCGCAACTCCCGGATTGGCCGCGGCACGAAAATAGGCTACAACACAAAGATCAACGATACGATCATAGACGCGAGTTTGACGAAGGTCAACGACACAATCAAGTACGCGGGTGCGATGATAGGGGACAACGTCGTCGTGGGCAAACGTCACTCCGGGACAATCACTAAACTCGGCAGCGGTTGTGCCCTCCTCGACAATTCGGTCGTGGAATGGGGGTGTTATGTGGGCAAGTCGACCGTCTATCCATACGTGACGGTTCACCATGACTCGAACATAGGCGATGGCCATGACCTGCAAAAGAACGTGCCACCGTTCAAGGTTCTTGTCAGCACATCCTTGCAGAAATCCGCTGCGGCGCAGTAGTCACTGCTACATGTGGTGCCACGGCGCATAAGTACGCTCTTGACTTTGCGTGCAAACTTGCCCTAGACTTTGCTAATAAATGACTGTCTGCTAATTAATTTCGATTCTTGCTAATAAATTCGATTGCCCCAGAACTTCTTTGTAAACTGATAACATACAACATCACAGTTCTGATAGGTGCGATGTATGAGTTGGGGGCTAGTCCAAATTTACAACGACTTTATAAGGATTACTATACCAGTATGAACGGCGATAAGTACGTTAAAGTATATGGAATTGGAACGAGTGCTACTTTACTTGGTTATTTTGGAATTCGTTATAAGCATAGTTGTGCTCTTAGTCGGGCATCTTATAGGAAACAAATACTTTGATGGCGTCGGAATCGGGTTGATGATTGCTTGGGTTACTGGAGGCTTAGCCTATCTCATAAACACCAAACGGGGAAAGACAATAAAATAATCTGCTAATTTATTCGTTCAAAACGATAATTATTTAGCAAAGCCCTTGAAGCTGGAAAGGAAGGACGCAATCGCGATAATTGGCGACCGCGTCTTCAGGCGCCACAGGAGCGGAGGCGGGTTCGTGGTGGCACGGCCCACGCAGACGATGGCGTCTATCTCGGATGGAACACAGTCCTGATTAAGAACGCGAAAATGTTCGGCAAGTCAAAGCTGGAGGACCAGGCGGTGGTGCACGTCGGGTCCATGGTTGCTGGCGGTAAGTTCTTCGACCGCGTGAGAGTCAAGGGAGAATCGATTATAGAAGACGACATGGAGCTACGCGACTATGTTAGGGTCATAAGCTCCCACATCTACGAGAGCCCCAAGCTGTGCGGCGACCTGACGCTGCGCGACGGTGCATGCGTGCACGGCAACGCGCGCCTATCCAGCAACCACCAGGTGCTGCACGGCAAAATAGAGATAGCGAAGGAAAGCGCCCCGATGACTCAGTTGAGACGGACGGATATTGTTGAAGGCTAGTCAGCCACACCACCGCAGCTGTTAATAAGTTAAGGTGACAATCCATATTGGGTCTCACCATGATAAGGCAGCCGATAATTTGCGTGATGGGCCACGTCGACCACGGCAAGACCATGCTCCTCGATGCGATCCGCAGCTCCAGCATAGTAGCCAAGGAGGTCGGGGGCATAACGCAGCACATAGGGGCGTCCGAGGTTCCTATAGAAGTCATAAGGCAGATATGTGGCCCTGTGCTCGAACAGACTAAATCCAAGCTGGTCATACCTGGTTTGCTGTTCATAGACACGCCAGGCCACGAGGCGTTCACGAACCTCAGGAGGATAGGCGGTAGCGCCGCAGACATGGCGATACTAGTGGTGGACATAGCCCAGGGCTTCGCGCCGCAGACCGTCGAAGCGATAAACATACTCAAGGAGTACAAGACCCCCTTCATCGTCGCAGCAAACAAGGTTGACTTGATAACTGGGTGGCACGACACAAAGTCGAAGAGCATAATGGCCTCGTTGGCACAGCAGAGCGACTATGTCAAGGACGACCTGAACAACCGAATCTACGGGCTGATAGGAAAGATGAGCGTGCTCGGCTTCACGAGCGAACGCTACGACATGGTTAAGGACTTCCAGAAGGAGGTCGCAATAATACCGATAAGCGCGAAAACAGGAGAGGGTCTTGCCGAGCTGCTGATGCTGGTGTCCGGATTGTCGCAGCGGTTTCTCGAGATGCGGCTCAACATAGAGGTCAAGGGCCCAGGGAGGGGCAGCATACTAGAGAAAAAGGAGGTCAAGGGCCTCGGCACTACGATAGACGTCATACTCTATGACGGTTCACTGCGCGTCAATGACACCATAGCGTTCGCGACGCCCACGTCTGTGGCGACGGCCAAGATAAAGGCGCTGTTGAAACCAAAACCGCTGCACGAAATAAGGGAGTCGTCGAGCAAGTTCTTCAACGTGGACAAGGTCGATGCCGCCGCGGGCGTGAAGGTCAGCGGCAACGGCTTGGAGGATGCACTGCCAGGTTCCCCTGTCATACAGACCACAGACCCGGGCTACATGGACCGGATAAAGTCCGAGCTCGGCTCCGTCTTTTCGGCCGACAAGACTGGCATAGTGCTGAAGGCGGACTCCATAGGCAGCATCGAAGCTATATCGAGGCTGCTCTCTGCAGAGGGTGTCAAGATCAGCAAGAAGGGCCTCGGCAACGTGGCGAAGCGCGACGTGCTTGACGCGTTTGCCATGCGCGCGTTGGACCCCAAGAGCGCGATGATAATGTCGTTCAACGTAGCGACGGAGCATGACGCGTTCGAGACAGCCAGCGCCAGCGGCATAACAATAATAGAGGGCAACATAATCTATAAGCTGCTTGATGACTACAAGGAGATGACGGCGAACATGCAGAAGAGCGCCAAGGATGAACTCGAGCGGGAGCTGACTTTCCCAGGAGAAGTTGAGATACTCCCAAACGCTTGCTTCCGCATCTCGCATCCCGCGATATTTGGCGTGACCGTCATTGCGGGGAGGATAAAGCCCGGCTACTCTATGATGGTAGAGGACGGTACAGTCATCGGAAAGATAAAGGGCATACAGAACGACAAGTCCGCGCTTGAAGCCGCAGCAAAAGGCGACAGCGTGGCGATATCCATAGAGGGGCCGACATTCGGCCGCCAGATACGGGAGAACCAAAAACTCTACACGAGAGTCAGGGATGGCGACGAGCGCACCCTTCTCAACAGCAACGACCTGCTTGACGGAGGAGAGCGCGCCCTCCTCGAAAAGATCATAGCCCTGAAAAGGCAGTCCAAAGGGGAGAAATGACCCGCTGAACGGTTTTCTGCCATTCATACATTGGCGTTTCTTGTAGAATGCTATAGAATTGCCGATACAATGCTTAAAAGCGGCACATATGTTGCATATGCTGTGGTCGCATGAGCAACATAAAAGTCTCATACCTAGGCAACGCTCCGCTCGAGGAGCAGGCTGTCGAGTACGTGGAGAGGAAGGGAAAGGGGCACCCTGACACGCTGATAGACGGAATAGTGGAGAGAGCGAGCGTCGAGCTGAGCAAGGCATATCTCGAGAAGACCGAGCAGATACTGCACCACAACGTCGACAAGGGGCTGATAGTAGGAGGGGAGTCAACAGCCACGTTCGGTTCTGGCAAGATAACGAGGCCTATTGAAGTCATAGTCGCGGGCAGGGCGACGAAGTCGCTTGGAAACATCGCCATACCAGTGGACGAGATCGCGATGCAGGCTGCAAAAGACTACCTGAGGGAGAACACGCGCTTCCTTGGCATAGAGAGTGAGGTAAAATTCGCCACGAGGATACAGAAGGGATCTGCCGACCTAAACGGCGTCTTCAAGAGGGCAGCAGGAGCACCGCTAGCAAACGACACGTCGTTCGGGATAGGGTTCGCGCCTTTCACCGAGACCGAAAAGCTGGCCATAGAGACCGAGCGCTACCTGAACAGCATGGCTTACAAGAAGTCGATGCCCATGGTGGGGGAGGACGTGAAGGTAATGAGCATCCGCGAGGAGAACAGCATAACCCTGACAATCGCAATCGCCTTTGTCGCCAAGTTCGTCAAGAGCATGGACGATTACGTCTCATACAAGGAGAGGATTATGGAGGACGTGCTCAAGCTTTCCAAGAAATACACGAAGCGCAACGTGTCCGTGGCGATAAACAACGGGGACTCGCACAGCGACAACGATGTCTACCTGACAAAGTCCGGTCTCAGCTGCGAGGCCGGGGACGACGGGTCGGTCGGGAGGGGTAACCGCGTCAACGGGATAATAACGCCGTTCAGGCCTATGACGCTCGAGGCCGCGTGGGGCAAGAACCCGATCAACCACGTCGGTAAGATATATAGCGTCGTGTCGAACGAGATAGCAAGCGAGGTCGTGATGCAGTATCCAGAAGTAAAAGAGTGCACGGTCTACATGGTCTCGCAGATAGGCAGGCCGATCAGCGACCCGAAGCACGTGAATCTCGAGCTGGTGCTTGAGGACAGGAAGAGGTTCGGCGCGGTGATGGGCAAGGCGCACGGCATCGCAGAAGAAATGCTCGGCAACCTGCCGAACTTCGCACGCGAGCTCATAGAGGGCAAGCATGTAGTATTGGCGTGATTCATCCGTGCGAGGCGCGAATTGACGTGATCCCGCTATGCTTGGCATACGTTGTGCTCGATAGGGTCATCAGCACCGTGGCCGCGGAAGAACCTGTGCGCTGTTCAGGCTCTGCGGCCTTGGCGAAGCCCATGGAGCGCAGGAGTCTGAGCGAGCGTGAATTGGACTGCAGCACCCTGGCGCGCACGGTCTTCATGCCCATCGCGTAGAAGGCCATGCCTATCAGTTGCTCGACAGCATCCCTTCCATAGCCTATGCCCCAGTACCTCCTCCCAATCCAATAACCTATATCGCATTCTTTCCTCGCATTGTCTATGTTCCTTATGCCGCACGACCCTATCAGCTCACCGGTCTTTGAGAGACATACGGCAAAGTTCAGCATTGTGCCGTCTATCAGCGCGTTTCCAGACGCCTCGATGAACCCCATCGCGTGGCTCCTCGTATAAGGATATGGAAAGTCGCCCAGCGGCCCCATGTTCCTGCGTATCTCTGGGTCGCTGGCATTTTTCGCGAGGCTGTCCGCGTCGTCGAGGCCGAGCGGCCTCAGGAAAACAGTGCCCTTTGCCGAATCTTTCATCGGCACACCAACATTATCTCTGCCTTTCCTGTCTTTCGAAGTAGGGCTTCGCGAAGAGGTAGAAGCGTTCCCCTCCCTGGAGCTCCAGTATAACCCTGTCGGCTATCAGCTTGGCCGGGTCCTGCAGCAGCGAGACGCGCTGCATTATGTCATCGAAGCTAGTGAATGGCTTCGCGTTCCTCTCCTTCAGTATCGCGTCGAGGTGCTTCCTGCCTACGCCAGGCAGCAACTCCAGCGAATGCTGCCTTATGTTGAGCGCCCCGGCCTTGTTGAACACGTTGACGTACTTCTCCTCGTTCGACTTTATGATCTGCAGCACTATGCCGTCGAGTCCGTTCTTTGCTGTTTGCGTGAGCTCCTGGTAAGCAACTCTCGACTTTATGAGCAGTATTTTGTCGCGCTCCCCATTGCCGATGTAGACGCGCTCGCCTATCGAGACGGCAATGCCCGGCTTCGTGCTCGCCTCCAGCAAAGTGAACCACTTGTCGCCCACGAGTTGGGCAAGCGGCTCCGACCTGCTCGAAGAGGACTTGCCGGCGTGCATGAAGTCCAGTACGTAGGCGTAGTCTTCCTTCCTCTCCTCGCTTGTCATCTGCATGCGCGCACCATCGACCGCGTGTGTCAGGCTTCCTTTGTTATGGCAAGTATGCCCTGCACTTCCTCAGGGGAAAAGCTCCTCCTCTCCGCGCTGAGCACGTGCCTCAACAGCGACTCATTCTTCGGTCTTATATCGATAAGCTTTGTTATTGTCTCATCCTTGAGCGAACCCAGCTCCTCGAGCTTCTTCCTCATCTTCTCGTACTGCTGGTTGGTCATCTTGAACTTCTCGGCGTGCTCGAGGGCTATCTGCTGCTCGTAAATCGGCTCCTTCTGCTTGCGCCTGCCCTCCAGTATGCCAAATACGCCGTGCAGGGATATGCTGCCCTTGCTCTTCGATTCCTTTCCGATCACTGCCCCCACCTGACCTACGCTAAACTATTTATTACTTAGTCCCTATACTGTAGTATCTATAGGAGGTAAAGGCATAAAAGCTTTTTGAGGGGCACTATATGGACGCGAAGGCGGCATTCGAGAACACGTTTGCAGAAGTCAAGAAACACATAGCAGGAAATGAGGACACCATAAAGCTGATGTTCATCGCGATGGTGGCCAATGGCCACGTGCTCCTCGAGGGCGTTCCGGGCGTCGCCAAGACCACAATGTCCAAGGCGCTTGCCGACGCGGTAAGCGCGGACTTCAAGCGCATCCAGGGCATGCCCGACCTGGACATAGCGGACATAATCGGCCACACCTACGTGGATCAGAACAACGCAGTGCAGCTCAGGAAGGGCCCGATATTTACGAACATACTGCTCATAGACGAGCTCAACAGGGTGCAGCCCAAGACCACGACCTCGCTCCTGGAGGCGCTGGAGGAGAGACAGGTAACTGTGGGCAACTCGACGCTCCCGCTCGCGAAGCCGTTCATCACGCTGGCCACACAGAACCCGCTAAACATAGAGGGCACGACATCGCTGCCGAAGGTCCTCGCGGACAGGTTCCTCATGAGGCTCGGCGTGGGTTACCCGAACCTCGAGGACGAGATGACGATGATGGGTATAAAGGAGAGGCCAAGCGTGCCGGTCAATAAGGTGCTCAAGATAGACGACATACTCTCCATGCAACAACAGGTGCAGTCCATAGCCATAGGGGAGGACGTGCGCAAGTACATAGTAGACCTGGTGCGGGCGACGAGGGAGGACATACATGTCGTCATGGGCGGCAGCCCGCGCGCTGATATAAGCTTCATGGCGTGCGGCCGCGCAAAGGCGCTGATAGAGGGCAGGAAGAGCGTGTCAGTAGACGACATCAAGTTCCTTGCCAAGCCCGTGCTGAGCCACAGGATAGTGGTCAGGGCGACGGGGGGCATAGGCGTCAACGGCGTGATAGACGGGATAGTGGCGACGCTGTAGTGGTTCCAATGGAAGCGCAGAACAAGAGGTCCCAGTCGGCGATGGAGTACATACTCACCTACGGCTGGGCGATACTGATGATCTCTATAGTGCTCGGTGCGTTCATTTACCTGGGAGTTTTCACTCCGGGCACGCTGGTCAGCTCGCAGTGCGTGGCGCAGGCCGACTTCTCATGCCTCACCTCAATGATGACGTCAAACGGCCAGATAACGTTCAACATACAGCAGAACACGATGACCAACATAAACGTGACTGCCATATCGTGCAACGCAACCGCCTCATACAAGGGCATGACGCTGCTGAGCAAGCAGGTCACGATGACGATAGGCAGCAACTACACGTTCTCGAACGTCCAGTGTTATACAAGCGGGGGAGTCGCGTATTCGGGCTCAATCGGCTCGGTGTACAACGGCTACATAATCCTGAACTACACGAACGTGCAGTCTGGATTCCTGCACACAGAATACATAACCATAGTGGAGAAGATAACATAGCCTTTTAGCCGTTGCCCTGCATATCATACACTATGGCACTGCCGCTTCCGCTGCTGTTGGCGCTGCCCTCGCTCGGGCCTGGCATAGTCAGCGAGCTGATAGTGATAGGGCTGATAGCGGTCGTGCTGTTCATAGTGATGAAGGTAGCGAAGGTGTTCCTGAAGATCGTGTTCGGCATAATAATAAACAGCGTGCTGGGCGTGATGTTGCTCTTCATCCTCAACTACGTCTTCAAGCTCGGCATCGTGCTGACGTGGGCCCTGTTCGTCCCGATAGCGATATTCGGGCTGCCAGCAACAGGAACGATCGTGCTGCTCAAGATGCTCGGGGCGGCTATATAATCAGTCTATCGCTAGCTTGACGTCCGAAACATCTACTGTTTTCCTCTTCGCGTGGTGTGCGAGACGCACCGCCTTGCTCGCAACCTCGAACGATGCCTTCTCAACGTGCTTCCTGAACTCCTTCAGCGCCTCCTCGCTTATGCGCTCCGCTCCCGCATCCTTCAGCATCTTCCTCGCTGCCGTTTCAGACACGTACATGCAACTCAACCTCAGAGCTGGTCGAAGACCATCTGCGCGACCTCCTTTCCGAGCACACGCGTTACCTTATCCTTGTTCTCCTTTATATCCCTTACGGTCTCTATGCCGTTTGAGAACAACATCCTCGCCCTCGCCCTTCCTATGCCGCGCAGGCGCACGAGGTCGAGCAGCTCCTCCATTATGCCGTACTTGAGTCGCGCGTTCATGTTCACGAGGTCATGCGTGCTTACATGCAGGATCTTCGCCATCTCGATAGCAGAATAAGCCAGCCATCCGGCGTTGTTGAGCTTGTTGTAGATGAATCCTGGTGTCGTGGAGTACTTCTCCACGATCGCACTCTCCTTCTTCTCGTCCATCCAGTCGCGCAGCATTAGCGCCGTCGCATAAGCTCTCTCGGGCTCGTATGCCACATACATCTCCGCGTCGTAGTCCAAGGGCATGCCGCTCACCCTGGACATCATGGCATAGCCCGCGAGCGCTTCCTCGCCCGCCTTGACGTACGGCCTCATCTCGAGCGTGTTGCAGAGCATGAAGAGGTTACCGATTGCGTCGCGCTCCCTTGAGAGCGACGCCGCCATCTGCCTCGCGGAGAGCGGGTCTATATAGAGCTCGCTCACCCTTTTGCCCAATCGCGTTGCGAAGAAGGCATTGCCCTCCTGCGAGATAAATTCCCATTCGAGCAGCTCCCTAAGTATCGAGCTGACCTTGTACTTTATGTCTGTCATGTTTCGGTACTGGAAGCCGTAGAACGTCTTGGCGAGGAAGGCGTCGATCGCTTCCTTCGTGTTAAGAAAGTCCTCTGCTATGAATGCCAATATGTGAGTTCTGAGCACTGGCGCGATGCCTATGCCCGAATCTACGGGCTCGGGCTTTGCCTTCATGTACCTCTTGGAGAGCAGCTCCATGCCCTCCTTCGAGGAGGCGACGAGCAGCGCCCTGCCCTCGGTGTCATACTTCGGCCTACCAGCCCTGCCAAAGAGTTGCATTACCTCGTTCGTTCCGATTGACGTGCTCCCTGTCCCGTCATACCTGTGTATGTCCCTGACAAGCACGGTGTGCGCGGGCATATTTATCCCGAGCCCAAGCGTTGTCGTCGAACAGATGGCCTTGATGAGGTTGCCCCTGCACGCATCCTCGATCATGGAACGCTGGGCGTTCATAAGGCCAGCGTGGTGGAACGCGACACCATCCTTTATGAGCTCTGATAGCCTGGTGCACTGCTGCGTCGGGCTGTCTAGTACGTGCAGCACCCTGTCGCTGAGCCTCTCCAGGCCCTCGCGCTCCGAGGCGGCCAACATCGTCCTGACGTGCGGCGCTATCCTCGTTGCGCCGGCCTCTGCGTTCCTCCTCGAAGAATAGAATATGATGAGCTGCTTCTTCCTGTTGAGCGTGTCCTCCACAACCTGCGTCTCGGGAACCCCGCTCCTAGCATCGAGCGCCTCCACGTCCCATTTCTCCTTGCCCACCTTCCCGCTCGCATAGTGCACCTTGCTGTCATAGACTATACCCTTCCTCAGCTTGACGGGCCTGTAGTTGCTCTGCACGAGCTCGGCGTCTATCCACTTTGCGATCTCATCCGCATTGCCGATCGTGGCGCTCAGCGCTATCACCTGCGCGCCGCTCATGCTCCTCAGTTTCGTTATGAGCAGCTCCAGCGTTGGCCCCCTGGATGGGTCTCCAAGCATGTGTATTTCGTCGAAGACGATGCAACCCACATCGCCGAGCCACTCGACGCCGTGCCTCATCAGGCTGTCGAGCTTCTCGGTCGAGACGAATATCATCTCGTACTTGCTGAGCCACTGGTCGTCCGAGTCCAGGTCCCCGACGGACATCGCCGTCTTGATGTACGGGTAGGCGGCCATGAACTCGCTGTACTTCTCGCTGACAAGGGCCCTCATCGGCGCTATGTAAAGCGCCTTCCTCCTCTTTGCTATTATGGAATTGGCGCATGCCATCTCAGCGACGAGCGTCTTGCCGCTGGCGGTCGGCGAGGCCACCACGATGCTCCTGCCGTCCATCAGCCCTTTCCCGAGCGCGAGGGCCTGGGGCTCGGTGAATGTCATGATGCCCCTGGCTGCAAGCGACTCGCTTACCTCATATGGGATCCTGCCCCTCGCCTCGGCGACATCCATGTTGCCTTATCACCGTTCAGGTTATTATTTGTTCAGGAGAACAGTTGCGCGCAGTATCGCACGCGGTCTGCAGATTTATTAAGGTTTTGAGAGAATACGGGATGATGCGGATGCGCCAGGATAGGAGGGCCCAGATTGCGCTGGAGTTCATAGTAGTATATTCAATCGTGCTCATCATATTCGTCGTGGTATTCGCGCTCGTGGCAAACCAGCGCGCCACTTCGCTTGCGACGCAGCAGGGCTCTTTCCTCCAGATATTGACGAGGGATGTGGCCAGCCAGATAGACATCGCGCTCGCCTCGGGAAACGGGTATGCAGCAACCGTGTCGCTGCCGGCCAGCATCTCCTCCACGCCATATGCGCTTTACCTTTCGTCTGCAGGTACTGTGGTGGCCAACCTCTCGATAGGGTCGCAGGTGCTCGGCGCACAGTCTTCAAGCTTTGCGAGGAACCTGGTCATCAACGGCACAGCAGTCTTCTCTTCCGGGCAGGTGACACTTTACAGGCTGCTCAGCGTGTCCGGCATGCTGCATGTCTATAATTACCTCGGCACGGTCTACGTGAACGCGCAACCGCCTAGCTCCTCAGGCATGCTCGGCAGCGTGGCCGTCAACTACACATACGGCAACCAGATAAACCTCAACATCCATGCCGCATCTATGACAGGAGGTCCGTTCATCGGGGGGAAGGTTGGCGTAGTGGCAATACAGGGCGGAAGCGCGAATGCTGTCATGTCCACGGCCCCCGGCATCACGGCCTCGAATGGCAACGCGATTGTATCGATAACGACAAACAGTGCATATCAGATACTCAACGCTTCGGTCTATGCGCTGGGGGCCAACCTCTCGGCCAGCGGTAGCCTGGTCCTTTGGCTGCCGATGTTCTCCGGGGTTAGAGGCATGACCAGCAACACGCTGCCAGATCTCAGCGGCAACGGCAACAACGGCATCATCGCAACGAACTCCGGCACCGTGTCCAGCATAAAGTGGTCGCCGATGCAGAAGAACGTGACAAATATCTTAACAGGACAGTTCAACGGGCAAAGCAGCGGAATCGCCATCCAAAACCCGTCGGCCCTACCGAAGGGTTCCATATCCGTCGCCGCATGGGTATATCCAAAAACCAGTGGTTACATAGAGACAATATATAACTCGAACCCACAGAGCAGCACCGCTGGCTTCTCCTGGGTCTACATCATGACCACCGGCTCAGTTCAAGAACAGTATTCTACAGGGTCCACCTACACGAGCGTACAAACAGGGTCATCAGCCGTGAAGTACAACCAGTGGAACTTCATAGTAGCGCAATTCAACACAACTAGCGGCATTGGGACTATATACATCAATGGCACACTAACCGCCAACACGGCCCTTGGCGGGTTCGCCCAGACCGCAAGGACGACAGGGTACATAGGGGATTACAATGGAAGCTACTACTTCTTCAATGGCATCATCGCGAACGTGCAGATCTATAATGCGTCGCTCTCGCAGGCTCAGGTAAGCAGCTTGTACGCCCAGGGCATCGCCGCCATGCCACTGCCTTCTGTGCCGCTAACTGCTTGGTGGCCCCTCAACGGCAACGCCAACGACTATTCTGTTAACGCGAACAACGGCAATGCTGTCTCCGTTTCATTCAATTCCATGATGATATCGTCGAACAGCACCATTTCCACTCCGAACATGACCGGAGGGTATGGCTCCTACGCGTCGAAGATAAGCTACTCGAGGCTCGGTGTCAGCCCGTCAACGCTTGCCGGCGTGAACTTCTCAGTCAATCAGTGGTTCATGGTGCCAAACTCAGTCGTGCAGTATCCTATCGTCGACATATACAACGGCATAATCAATTCCGGCATAGGTGGCGGGCAGAACTTCGACTTCGCAGGCAGCTGGGCGGGCGGTCCGAAATCAAACTTCACCTGGATGGAATACTCGCCAGTCAGCGCGCAGAAGTGCAACACGTCCTCCGGCGCGATAATGCCTGGCGCATGGTACGATGCGCTGGTGAGCGTCAACGGCTATACCGGAATAACGATATACCTGAACGGCCAGGAGGTGGCGTCATGCACGTTCACTGCGTCGGCAGGGACGCTGTCCTCCTATGCCACGAACCTGATGCTCGGCGTCAATGACAACCCGCAAGCAGGGAAAGTGGGATCGGCATACGTGTCAGAGGTCGAGGTATATAACACATCGCTTAGCCGGCAGCAGGCGCAGGAGCTCTACAACTTCGGGCTCCCCTTATACAAGCTGCTGAGGCTGCCGTGATTGCATGAGGACGCTCAAACTTCAGTTCTGGAGCTTCGACATCGTTCTCGCGATAGTCATATTCACTGTGGCGATGACGTTGCTCGCGTTCGAGTGGTCGAGCATAGAGGGACAGCTGTCGCTGAGCTACTCGAACAATGCGGAGATGATGCAGCTGCAGTCCGAGACCCTGAGCAGGTCGCTCTTCTACACGGGGTGGCCGCTCAACTGGGAAAGCACGGTCAACTCCAGCAATAGCCTGACATGGGGTCTGATCTCGATAGGTCTCGGCACCGGCAACGGCACGCAGATATCGCAGGGCAAGCTCGCGGCCCTGTGGTCCATAGCCAACTCGAATTACCAGACTACCAAGCAGCTGCTGGGCGTGTCGTACAACTACTATATACAGCTGCGCAACAACAACGTCAACATAGGCATAGGCAGGAACCCGAGCCAGTATGGTGCGGTGACTGTCTACAGTTCGAGCGCCAGTGGCTACCTGGACGGCAGCCCAGTGCTCATGAAGGTAATCATCTGGACGAACACCAGTTATGGTGAGGGGACATGAGGATAAAGGGATTCATATTCACGACCGACGCGATATTCTCGCTCGTCATAGCGGGCATAGCTGTCTCAATCCTCCTCTACCTGTCGGCGCAGCCGCAGACGATAGTACAGGCGCCGTCATCGATGGCGCACAGGGTCATGGAAGGGTTGCTCAGCATGAAAGCCAGCCAGGCGCTGGCAGCCATACCCTCGCAGTACTCGAGCCCGTTCATAACTGCTGGCGGCACCTCAGTCGCGCAGTTCAACGGTCACAGCAGTTATATCTCTACCGCATTAAGCATGTCGTACCCGCTCACAGTCACTGCTTGGATATACCCGACGGCCAATCCTTCGTCAAGTATCACATACCCAATGATGATCGGGGCTTACAGCACGAATAACTGGGGGGTAGCCTTTGGCGGGTCCGGAGGCTTGCAATTTTGTACGTATCAACCATCCGCATGCGAGCCTGTGCCATCGCTCAACAACCGGTATTTCATCTCTGCCACGTACACCTCGTCAGGCACATCTCTATGCGTGAATGGGGTTTGCACTTCCGCCAGCGGGACTCCAACATCAACGTCGTCGCCGCTGTACATCGGGTACGTGGCCGGCAGTAATCCGTACTTCTACGGATCAATCTCCAACGTCCAGATTTACAGTGCATCCCTGACGTCTAACCAGATATCCTACCTCTACAACGAGGGGATGGGCGGTATGCCGCTCAAGGGAGCGAGCCTAGCCGGCTGGTGGCCCCTCAACGGCAACGCCAACGACTACTCAGGCAACGGCAACAACGGAGTCCCAACAAACGTGCCGTACATGCAGACTGGCTCGATAGCGTTCCCAGGCGCAACCGTACAGCTCAATTCCTCTGCGCTCGGCATGCTCGCCCGGCTATACTCAAGCGGCCAGGCTGCGTACGCCGACATGGTGGCGTCATCTGCGGTCCCGAACAGCACGGGCGTGTTCCTGAACGGATACTATGCGCCTTCGCTCCACACATCGCAGTTCAACGGGCAGAGCAGCACCGTGGCTACGAGTTCTGTGCCATCGAGCAGCAGCCATGTGTCAGCAAGCCTGTGGTTCATGGCAACGGCATGGCCCCTGCAGAACACCTATTATTACAACATGTTAATCTCCGACTCGGGATCCTGCAACACCAACGGGTTCTACATAGCTTCAAGGGGCGTCAACTCCGAGACGCTTGTCTCGTATTCGGGAGGCACTAACCCGGGTGACGTGAACCTCAATCCGATATTCAAGACGGGCGCATGGAACAACATCGTCTTCGTGTGGAACTCGACAGGCCCAACAACCTCCAACCAGACGATTTATGTGAATGGCGCGCGCATCTACAACAGGAGCGTGTCCGTCCCTGTGCCTGCACTCAACAATGCGGTCCTGCTAGGTGGTGGTTCCTCTCCGTGCTGGGGCTCCCTCTACCTCAACGGGTCGCTGGTCAATGTGCAGCTGTACGATGGCGCATTGTCCTCGGCGCAAGCTGCGCAGCTGTACAGGGAGGGCGCGCAGGGTGTGCCAATAGCCAGCGCCAATGTCGTAGGTTGGTGGCCCCTCCTCGGTGACACATACGATTACTCGGGCAACTACAGGTCAGGCAGCGCGCAGAACGTCGCATTCTCGAACGGGAACTATCTGCCCGACGCGTTCAGCTCGGCTTATAGCGTAACCATGGCCACAGTCCCGGTGCTAACTAGCAATTCCATCTCCGCTTCGATAAGCAACGTCAGCATAGGTGTATGGAGATGACAGCCACGAGGAGCAGAAAGGGGCTTTTGCTTACGCTCATAAGCATAATCATGCTGATACTGCTGGTCGGAGAGCTGACCACCTATGAGCTGATAAACATCGACTACTCGCAGATCGCATCGCAGAGCGCGATAAGCCTGTCATCTATCAATCTCGCCTCGGAACTGAACGGCGCTCTGCAGAGCTACCTGCAGTCGGCGCTGCCACAGGCCATCGCAGTCATCGCAGCCAACGCCCCTTCGCTGTTGCCGTCTATGACCGCGAACGTGGCTGTCTTCTCGTCTTCCAGCACATACATCACGGTTTCGAACTCTGTCACGCTCTCCCCGATTTCCCAGATGAGTATGTTTGCATGGGTGCGGCCATCTGGCAGCACGGCCATCGCGCAAAAACAAGGCTCGTATGGGATGAACATAGGCATTGGCGGTGGTGCGGGCCAGTTCAATGGGTACATAGGCAGCAGCTCGAGTACGTGCTCATCATATCCGTACTCTATGCCGAACACAACGTGGGGCTTCGTAGGGTTCACGTACAACGGCTCTGTGATAAACGAGTACGTGAACGGGCAGTTATACTGCTCTGCTACCAAGACTGGTTCCATACCTGTCACCAGCAACTCGCTCGCGATGGGAGGATCCGCTGACAGCGACGGCAGCGTGTACGGCTACCTTTCCAATGTACAGCTCTACAATACAGCGCTGCCCTCCGCCAGCGTGGCGCTGCTCTACTCGAAGGGACCGATAGGCAACGCCATACAGAATTCCAGCCTTGCGGGATGGTGGCCCCTCAACGGCAACGCCAACGACTACTCAGGCAACGGCAACAACGGAGTCCCAACAAACGTGCCGTACATGCAGACTGGCTCGATAGCGTTCCCAGGCGCAACCGTACAGCTCAATTCCTC
>JACWAL010000034.1 GCA_014874295.1 Microcaldota archaeon | reverse complement strand
ATCCATATTGACACTTCGGTGGCAGAAAATCCGACCGCGTAGGTCGCGGTCACTCTGCCGCCAAGAGAATTTCGACAGAAAAAGAGATACCTGTTTCCTTCAACCCCCTACGAAGTAGGGGGAATGTTCCTGATATTCAACGGGTCGAGGACGAAATGGAAACCGCAAGCAGAGCATCCGTATCTCTGCTTTGTCCCTGACTTGTTGGCTCTCATGCCGAACTTGAGTATCTTGTCGCTCTTGCACTTAGGGCATAGCTTCTCGTCCATTACGCTATCAACGTCGAAGTCATCCATCTCGACCTTGTTCTTTAGCTTGTTGAACAGGATTATGGCCTGAATGTGCTTGCAGTAGAGGCCGTTGCCCTTGCATCTCTGCACGAAATCGGGGCAGTCGCACGAATAGGTGTCTATGTGGGAGACTGTGTATCTCTTTGAGCCATCTGACGATGGCACGATATAGGTTGTGCTGTCCACCTTCTCTGGCACTATGCTGTCCAGCATGGCCGCTGCCCTCTCCTTTCTCTGCTCGGAGAACTCCTTCAACTCCGCATTGGTTTTGTAAATTACCATCCTATTACCTTTACAATATATTATTGTAAGAGTATATATAAATAGGTTCCTGCCATCGCTGGATAATCAGGTATATGACAATAGGTTTATATAGCTTATGGTAGTATATTATAGAGGTAATATTGTGGGGCTCGTCGAGTTAAAGGTAAAGGGGTATCGCTGCGAGCGTTGCGGCCACGAGTGGGTTCCGAAGGGCAAGGAGGAACCGAAGGTATGCCCCCACTGTAAAAGTCCTTATTGGAACAAGCCAAGGAGGAAGAAATAATGGTTTTGTTTATGGCAAACGAAAGACAATTTAAATTATTCACAAAATTCATTGCAACACGTGGTGTAGAGGAATATAGGCAAACTATACAGACTTGGGTAAAGCCAGAAGACACCATACTCGAAATCGGGTGTGAACATGGAACTACCTCAGTTCTTATCTATAAGGTGTGTAAAAATTTAATTGCTACAGACATTAGTAAGGATTGTATTAAAGAAGCCAGACAAAGATACCCAGAAATTCATTTTGAGACATTAGATGCGTTTGATATTAAAAGTGCTATGGGTTTGGGAGCACATTTTACGAAAATATACATAGACATGTCTGGTTTATCCAGCTATAGGGCATTACTCGACGTAATATCGTTATTGAATATGTATTCTGGCGTGTTTGAACCTAAAGCTATTATTGTTAAAAGTGGTTCATTAAAGCAATTTGCCAGAAATTGTATTGCTTGGAATATGAATGAAACAAAGTGACCAACCGAACGCAACACTCAGGAAAAAACAACCGAGTTTATGGACAGAACCCCAATCTACCTAAGGCCGAGCGTCCAGGTCGAGGGGAAAGAAGTCGCACGCCCGCGAAAGGCTTAATACATTCGTTCCCTACTGTTTTGCCACCAAATCGCCGAATTCTGTGTCTTTTAGGAAATCCCAGATTGTCTGCTTGAATAACCCACACCTAAAGACCGACATGGTTGATTTCTCCTTCTCACACCCGACACCGCGTGACGGCCGTTCCGCCGATGGTTCACCGGCGCATAGCAAGCTATTTGAGCGTATCCATCGATATACTGGAAAGGTGGTGCGATGGAGCTTGTCGACAACGCGATCAACGCGGGGAACTCTGACGATTACTCAGACCTGTTCAAGCCGAAGATCCTCGTGTGCGGCATAGGAGGGGGAGGTAGCAACACTGTCAACAGGATAAGTAGACTCAACATCAAGGGCGCGGCGCTCGTGGCGGTGAACACGGACAGCAAGCACCTGAATAGCCTGGAGCCGTCGATAAAGAAGATACTGATAGGCGGCAGCATGACCCGTGGTCTCGGGGCCGGAGGCTTCCCCGAGATGGGGAAGAAGGCCGCTGAATACTCCAGGACTGACATACTCTCGGCGATACACGACTCGAACCTCATCTTCCTGTGCGCGGGCATGGGAGGAGGCACGGGAACCGGAGCTGCGCCGGTCGTCGCCGAAGCCGCGAAGGAACAGGGTGCAATAGTCATCAGCGTCGTCACCTACCCGTTCTCGCTGGAGCGCGTGAGGCTCAAGGTCGCGCGCGACGGGATACAGGAACTCAGCAAGAAGTCCGACACGGTGATAATCATAGACAACCAGAAGCTGGTGGATCTTTACCCGAACCTTGCCATAGAGCAGGCGTTCAAGGTGGCTGATGAGATAGCCTCGAGAGCCGTTGTGGGCATAACCGAGACGATAACGACTCCAAGCCTCATAAACCTGGACTTCGCCGACGTCCGCACGGTCATGAGCTCGGGCGGGCTTGCGATGATAAGCGTGGGGGAGGGGTATGGGGCGGACAAGGTGCGGGAGGCCGTAAGGAGCACGCTCAAGAACAAGCTTCTCGACGTCGATTACGAAAATGCCACTGGAGTACTGCTGCACATAACCGGAGGTCCTGACATAACGCTCGGCGACGCGAACGAGATAGGCGCGGGAATAACCGGGGTGGCAGCTGCGAACGCCACCATACTGTGGGGTGCGAGGATAGACCCGACCTTCCAGGACAAGGTCGAGGTAATAGCGATCTTTACGGGAGTGAAGAGCCCCGGCATACTGGGGCAGGCCGCCAAGAGCGAGGGCGTGGGCTTCGGGCTCGACGAGATATGAGACTCAGCGCCTCAGCTCGCGCTCGGACACGAGTGCCGCCGCTATGGACCAGAACTTGTCGAGCGTGACCACCCCGAAGTTGCGGCTGCTAGTCTTGTACCCCTCTACCAGTTCCACGGCCTGGATTGCAATTTTCCATTGCTTCAACCTGTCGGCGCCGAGCAGCGGCAACGCGGCCGAGGCGGCCTCGCCGATGTAATTGTCAACGTGCATCGAGAGATCTTCCGCGGCAAGTTTCAGCAGCATCGTGCCGCTCGCTGCTGGGACCATCTTTGCATACCGCTCCTTCATTATTTCGAAATACCCAGTGGCGAATTCCATAAGTTCGGTCTTTGACTCCAAGGTGCCTATTGCCCTCAGGACTATTGGGTGACGTTCATATGCGTCTTTCGCGTTCGAGACCGCTGAGACGAGCCTCATTGCAGCCGTATTTCCCAGATGCTTCTCATTGTCGACACTACTCAGTCCTGCCATTATCTCACATAAGACCATGATTTATCCAGATATAAGAACCTGTTGGTCCAGCTTAACAGTTTAATATTTTCACGCCTAGACGACAGGAAAATTCTCACACTGCCTTAGTGCAAAAACCTGTCGTCGAACGGCGTAATCATGTGCTTCCGATGACAAGCCATATTTTCCGTCGAAAAATCCCGTGAGAATCTTAAACTCTTACGTCCAGCTTGACCACTGCGCGGCATCAGGCTCAGGCTGTTGAAATGGTGGTGTAGCCGTGCGCACCCTTGTCGCGATCAAACTGATATACGGCGGCATTGGTTATCTGCTTCAGTGCCTCGTCGTGCGTTATCACGAACACCTGGTCGACCACACCTGGCAGCGTACCGCTCAACACCTGGACCAGTTTTTCTATCCCATTGCTATCTATGTTATGCGTCGGCTCGTCCAGAATTATCCAGCGCAAGTTGGGCACGATGACCATCGCAAGTGCTATCCTCATCGCTAGGCACGCTATGCTGCGCTCCCCCCCAGATGCAATCGCGTCGACGCTCTGCCACGACTCCACGCCGTTGACAACCAAGTTGGCCTGCAGCGAATAGTCGTCCTTCCCCGCTTCTAAGCGTATGTTCGTGTAGTCGCCGTACGGGTAGAGCTCCGGCCAGACGGATTGTATGATCGAGTTGATCGAATTGACTAGCCTGTTCCTGAGTTGCGCCTCCGTGTCTACCAGCGCCGCTTTGAACTTGTTCATGCTGACCAGCATGGCGCGTTTCGACTTTATCCTAGACGCCATCCGCTCGAAGCCGTCGAGCATTGACCTTTTCTCCCTGATCTGCGACGAAATCCCGGAAGCATACTTCCGGTTGCCCTCTATCTTCGACAACACATCGCTCAGCTGCGATGAGACCTTTGTGTACTCGTCCTGGAGGGCGTATATCGCCTTCTCGTCCACCGAGAGCGAGGCCGCTTCCTGTTCCTTCGATTTCAGCGAGACTGCGCACTCGCCTACCTCCTTGTCGTAAGCCTCCTTCCTGCCCAGCTTCTCGATGTCGCCCTCCATGCCTTTCATCGATTCAAGAAGCTGTGCATGCTCCTTCGATCTCTTGTCGTAGCTGGTTACAACCTCCTCGTGCAGTTTCCTTCTATCACTTATTGACTTCGATACCTCGGCCTTCAGACCGTCGAGGTTCGCGTAGTCTCTGAGTTTGTCCAGTTTCCTCTTCAGCGCATCGAGCGCCGTTTCGGCCGCTTTCGAGTTCTCTTTCTCGGCCTCTGCAGTCCTTGAGTACTCACTGATGCCCTCCTTCAACGTGGCAATGAGCTGCTCCCTCTGGCCTATTAATCTTTCGCGCGCCTCCGGAGTCAGGGTCTGCTCGCAGAGGGGACATTTGCCGACGTGCTCCTTCAGCTCCACCAGCCACTTCTCTGTTTCCTTTACCTGGCTGGCTGCCGACAAGGACGACGCCTTCAGTTCCTCCGCTTTTTTCCTAGAGGTGCTGAGGCGGTCTTCCAGCCCCTTAAGGAGGGACTCGTCGGCCTCCTTCGAGAGCTTGTCGCGCTTCGCGATGTCCTGCTCTATCTGCTTGAGCTGTGCCTCTCTCTCCGACAGCTCGCGTTGACTCTTCCTCTCCTCATCGCGCAGCTGCTCCACCTCCTTCTGAAGCTCCTGCAGCCTTTTCTTGTCCGACGGGAATCTTTCCCTGACAGACGGATTTATCCTGAGGTCTTCTATCTTCCTTGATTCCTTAGTCAGCGTTTCGATCCTTGAACGCAGGTCAACCGCGTCGGCCTCCAGTTTCTTCTTTTTCGAATAAGCGACTTTCTTCTCCTCCAGGTCCTTGCCGAGTTTCGAGCACCGCGACTTGAGCTCCGCCTCCTTACCCTTCAGCTCGGCGTGCTGCGTATCGAGCTCCCTCGATTCCTTCAGCAGCGATTCCATCTGCGACTTCAGGTCGTCGACCTTCACGGATGCAAGGGCCTCCTCGTCGCTCTTTATCGCGCTCCTCGTCTGGTTTATCATGGAGGTCGAGTTGTCCTCTGCTATTGTGAACGCATCCAGGCCGAGCATATTGTCTATGCCCTTCTTGCGCTCGGCCTTCGTCAGTTCGAGAAAGTAATCGAGCTTATTCTGCTGGGAGTAGATCGCTCTGGAGAAGGTGTCATAGTCGACCTTGAGCAGCTCCTCTATGCTCTCAGTAACCCTCTCGGGCTGGGTCTGCAGGTGCTTCCCGCCCTTTATAAGCGTAGCCATGCTCGATGAGTTCGCGCTTATTCTCCTTGATACGGTGTACTCTGAGCCGTCAATCTCGAACCTGAGTACCACCTCCGCGTTTGTTTCTCCGGCGGGCCTGCTCGTTATCAGGTTTGAGAGGGAGACGCGCTTGCTCGACAGGTCAGGGAACGATCCGAACAGCGCGTATGATATGGCATCCAGAACGGAGCTCTTTCCCGCCCCCATGACTCCCAGTATTACGTTCACGCCCTTCCTGAACTCTATGGTGCTGGACTTATGGGTCTTCCAGTTCCTGAGCTCTATCGACTTGATCATGGAAAACATTACGTAATCGGAAAGAAATGTTATAATGCTTTCACAGCCGGCTTAGTCGGGACCGAAACCGCCGCTGTGTCAGATTAGGGTTTCCTGCTCGACCTCGATTTCGCTGACCCCTTCTATCTTCCTTATCCTCTCCTCTATTTCAGATGAGTTGGCGCTGGCGTTGTCGTAGATGAACATGACCTTGATGGCTTTCATGCCGAATGCGAGCTCCTCCGTCTTGAGATCGTGCGGGTTCAGCTTCTTTATGCCCTCCATCGCCGACTCGAGCTTCCCCTCGTCGGTGTAGACCTTGAAGATCACGCTTACCTCTGACATGCGATCACGGGCCCTCGAAGCCGCACTCTTTGCACACGTATGCGTTGGAGGTCTCGCGGCAGTGGTAGCAGCGCACTATTGCCCCCTTCCCGCACTTGGGGCACTTGAACTCGGTGTACGAGCTCGTCAGCCTTCCGCACGAGACGCAGGTCTTGCCTGGGATTACCTCTGTCATATGATTACCTTCGTTTTGAGTCATCTGCGCCTTCTATGGCTGGCGCGGTGATACTGCGTTCTTCTTGAGTGCTTGAACCTATATAAGTGTATCGTTGCCACGAGCAGGATGATGACGGCTGCAACGAGCACTACTATTATGAACTCGAGCATGCCCACGACCGAGACGACCGCCATGCCAGACGTGCCTGCCGAGCTTAACGGCCCAATCTCTAGCGGGCTGCTCACCTTTACGTAAGCCGAGAGCGAGGCCACGGTAGATGGGTTGAACGCCGAGTCTGTAACTATCGCGCAGTAATACGTGCTGTTAGTTGGCTGCACCGTTATCGACGCGGATGTGCCGTTCACGTCGCTCCTCGAGTATACGGACGAGGAGTTGCCATGGCACGGGGCTGCGCTTGCGTACCACACCACCGTGTAGGGAGGCGTGCCTCCGGACCAGCTCAGGTTGAGCTTTATGCTCTGGCCCTGGTCCAGCGCGTAGAACTGCTTTTGTTGCTTTGAGAAGTTCGAGCTTATCAACGAGAAGTCGCTGCTCATCTCCCTAGCGAGCAGGGCCACCTGGTAGGCCTGCGTCGCGTAGTTCAGCTTGTCTGAGGAATTGGAGGTGCTTTGTGACTGCTGCACGTAGAACCTTGCCTCATTAGAGAACTGCGACGCCCATATGCCGAAGGTTGAGTTGGCGGTGATAGACAGCGTGTCAGAGTTCAGCTGCTGCGTTGTCATGTTGCTAATAGGTTGCGACAGCGACATTGCGTACGACGACGCCAGTATCGCGAGCGGGTAGTTCGCGGAGGAGAGCGCGTCCTGTGCTGTCTGCGCATACAATCCTCCGTGCTGCTGCGCCTGCGCCGTCATCTTCGACGCGAGCTTGCTTATCCCCGTGACCGCTATTGCGTTGCCGCCGAGTCCGCTCGCTATGTTGTACATGTGATTGGCTGACTTGCACCATGCGTTCGCCTGTGCGACCCCGTTAACCAGCGTTGACACCTGGTCGCTGTCTAGGCCTGTCGTATTGGAGGCGTTCAGCTCGTTCGACAGTGTTATGAGACCCCACTGCTGTCTCAGCTCGCCTCCCAGGACGTACTCGTAGTTGGTTGTGGTCAGGTTCGGGGGGCTTATGGAGCTGCAGTAAGCCTTAGTGCCGTTTATGAGCGAGACCGCGCCTTGCACGCTCTCGGCAACGTGCGAGAATAGGAAGGCGTTTATGTAATCAAGGAAGGCGAGGTTCGCACCTAAATAGAGGTAGCCGTTGCCAGCTATTTCCTTGCTCTGGTTGAGGGCCTTGTACATCTGGGCCTGCACGCCATCCATGTTAGGACTGGCTGATAGGCTACCTATCTCCTGCGCGGTAAAGTTGAACGTGAAGTTCGCAAGGGCGCCGAACTGCTTGGCGGTGCACTGCACGGAGCAGCTGCCATTCGCCTTGCCGACCTGCGCGTAATTGGTATAGAGGTCATACGAGGTCGGGTGTACCATTGCAGCCGACGGGTCGTATGCGTAGCCCACGGCCTGCGACAGGTTGGAGACCTGGACGAGCGGCATGCCGAGCGCAGACTGCGCCATCATGTAGAGCTCGCTCTCAAACCCTATGCTACCCGCATACGGCACGAGCATGTACGAGAGGCCCTCCGAGTGCGCCGCGCTCGCCTTGTCGTAGATGCCCCCTATCTGGCCAACGTAACCGTTGGCAGTTATCATGCCCGTTACTGTGAAGTTGCTTGGCAGGACCTTGCCCTCCAACGCCGAGACTGCCAGCAATGCCATCGCCAGTCCTCCACTCGGGCCTGACACGTTGACCGCACCGTATATGCTGTATGTGAAGTTGTAATCAGAAAAGTTCTTGCCCAGATAGGCTGAAGCAGCCTCTGCGGCGGTCCTCGCGGACACCAGTGTGGAATGGCCGACATCCGACGGACCCAACACAATGACGTTGCCCATGCCCTGCGACACCGTGAGTGAGATCGCGGTTATCGTGCCCGTGTTGTTCTCAAGTATGACGGCAGGCGCATAGATGCTCGAGGTGCCGACGACGGCACCGGATGCGTAGGAAAGGCCAGCGAATGACATAGCCAAGAGCAGTATTGCCAGCAACCTTTGAATCCTTACCATGTAACCACAGACTTGTTTGCATATGCATGTTTTTATAGATTTGCGAATCATTCGGCTTCGCTCGTAGCCTCAGTGGAATATGAGGAAGTACAGACCGACGAACACGATTATGCCGAGCAGGAGAGGGGGGATAGCTGGCAGCGCCCTCTTGTACCTTCTCAGTATGAACATCGTAAGCAGAAGCCCGAAGACTGAACCTACGATCACGAAAAGGCTGAGCGTGAACGTGAGCGTGGACGCAGCGGCGGACACGCTCACCATGAGCGGCATTGCGAGGTCGCCCGTGCCGAGCTCGATCCTCGCAGCGACCGGGACGAGCCCCTTACCAACAATCTTCGTGAACCTCTCCCTGGCAGACCTGTCCTTCCTGTATGCTTCGACGATCTCCCTGTTCACGAACTTGGCCGGTAAGCCCTCGACCTCGTTCACCCCTATGAGGAGCGCGAGGTTGTTGGTTTCGGCTATCCTGGCGAGCGAGAGCATGTGCTTCGTTATGAATACGGCCACGAAGTCGTAAACGGCGAGCAGCGCCATGAAGAGCAGCGCAATCCAGAACGTGAACGTCAGGCCGAACAGCAACCCCACGCCGCTGGCCGATATCATTGCTGCCGCGTTCCTGAGCCTTGGCCACTTGTTCTTGGCCGTGACGAGCGCGGCGGCGCACACGGCGGCGAGAGAGGCGCCGAGACCGAACGGCAGGCCGAAGAAGGAGGACATCGCGGGGGACTGCACCAATGAAAGCAGCACCGCGAAGACTATGAATGATGAGACGAACACGACGAACGCCTCGAGTATCCTGAAGAGTTTGTCCGTGCTGAACAGCCTGAAGAGCAGTATCAGTATCAGGCTGAATGCGACCACGTACGCTATGTAGAACAGCACGGACGTGAATGAGTTGAAGAGCGCCGCGCCCTGCACCTCCTGCAGCGTTGCACCGCTCAGCGACAGAGTCGCAAGCAGCAGGCCGAAGAACTGGACGACCATGAACATTGCAAGTATCTGGATTAGCTGCCTATACTCTATGACCTTGAATGCCAACCAGTCACCTGAAGGAACATTAGCTTAGCAACAGAACATTATTTATTACGATGCGGAAGCGCAACAGGAGGGCGCATGATACAAACAAATACCTTACAGTACAATATTTTACCATGAAGACTGACCTGATAAGGAAGCTCGCCGATTACTTGAGCCCGTACAGCGAAGACTACGCCGTCAGTTCGGCGGGCGCGCGCATAACGCTGGTCAGGAACAAGGGGAGCGGCGAGCGCGCCGTACTCTACAACGGCTTCACCTATTCGAGGCTGCCTGAGAAGACGCTCTTCACGCGCTCCTACTGGGACTACTTCCTCCCATTCGGCAATATATCAGGCAACGCGAGGCTACTGATGATAGGTCTGGGAGGAGGCACGATCGCTTACCAGATGGAGAGACTCTTCCCAAACGCGGACATGGACATAGTAGAGATAGACGCGGACATGGCCAACGTCGCAAGGAAGTTCTACCCCAAGATGAGGTCGAACGTGATAATAGACGACGGAGTAAAGTTCGTCAGGTCCGTGCAAAATGCGTATGACGGCATAATACTGGACGCTTATTCAGACCTGGACATACCGAGGCAGTTTGTGTCCGACCAGTTCATAGGCGACGCCTTCAACGCGCTGAATGACACTGGCGTGCTTGGGATAAACTACGCACAAACTAGCCTGAGGGCTGAGCAGCTCAGAGATTACTCAGAAAGGCTTGGCAGGCTGTTCAGTGTCTACCATGTGCGCATGCGCCTCATGTCGGACAACACTGTGCTTCTGTGCGGCAAGGGCATGGCAAAGGAAAAGCTTGTGAACCTCGCGAAGGGCATGCCCATGGCTAGGAATTCTAGGCACATCCTGGAAGGTTACAAGAGAATGTCGGCCTTCAAGTGAACGTCACATGTTCCTTGTGTCGACCACTATGTAGTCGGCAACTGAGGTTATCGCGCTGTATGGAACCTTGAGCTCCGTACCGTCGGGGCTCAGCTTCTTCGCAAGTGCGCTCGTGACATCCGGCTCGAGTATCAGTGTGCTTATCCTACCGGTAACGCTGTTTACCTCCGCGTCTATGAACTTGCCTATGTCATACCCGCTAAGGCTCAGCACCCGCTTCCCCATCAGCTGCCTCGCAATCACGTATTTTACCATATGGTCACCTGCTTACTTTTCTATGGAAAGGAATTAAAAGGCTTTGCTGGGGCGCGATAGCGGAATTACGACAGCTGCAGTTGACGCACGACACGGAACTGCGGTAACAGTTTAATATTTTCACGCCTAGACGACAGGAAAATTCTCACACTGCCTTAGTGCAAAAACCTGTCGTCGAACGGCGTAATCATGTGCTTCCGATGACAAGCCATATTT
>JACWAL010000002.1 GCA_014874295.1 Microcaldota archaeon | reverse complement strand
TATTTTCACGCCTAGACGACAGGAAAATTCTCACACTGCCTTAGTGCAAAAACCTGTCGTCGAACGGCGTAATCATGTGCTTCCGATGACAAGCCATATTTTCCGTCGACAAAATCCCGTGAGAATCTTAAACTCTTACACGGCATTTTGGATTTACCCGCAGCCCGGCAATCAATTTATACTTCCATGCGGAATCCCATACATGGACAGCAAGAGGCGCTGCGGCTGGGGTTTCGAAAACGGGGACGAGCTTTACATAAGATACCACGACGCGGAGTGGGGCGTGCCGGTGCACGATGACAAGAAGTTGTTCGAGGTCCTGGTGCTCCAGAGCACGCAGGCCGGGCTCAGCTGGTACATAGTGCTGCACAAGAGAGACAGCTACAGGAATGCGTTCGACGGCTTCAGTCCCAAGAAAGTGGCGCGGTACGATGCACGTAAGGTAGGGGCGCTGCTGGAAAATCGTGGCATAATAAGGAACAGGCTGAAGATAGAGGCTGCGGTAAACAACGCAAAGCACTTCCTTGAAGTCCAGAAGGAGTTCGGCAGCTTCGACAGCTATATCTGGAGGTTCGTGCCAAACGGCAGACCAATAAGGAACAGATGGACCACGGTTAGGCAGGCGCCTGCGAGAACGCGGGAATCAGACGCGATGAGCGCCGATCTGAAGAGAAGGGGGTTCAAATTCGTCGGGGCGACGATATGCTACGCGTACATGCAGGCCACAGGCATGGTCAACGATCACATAACGAGCTGCTTTAGATACCGTGAGGTTTGATGATACGCAGCCCATTGCGCTCCATGAAGTTGATGTTCGCCCTTATCGAGTCCTTCGTGGCTGCAAGCGATCTCGATATATCAGGACGCGGCTTCGCCTTCCCGGCGAAGAAGTGCTCGATCTCGCCAAACGTACTCCTGTCAGACACGGTGGAAAGCGATTTCAGCAGCTTGTCGAGTATGTGGGTCTCGACGGTGAACTTACGCTCCAGCATCTGCCAGTTGCCGCGCACCCACGGCCATAGGTAGGCGCTGCCCGCGGGATTCAGCTCCATTCTTATGCCGTCCTTTGTGCTCGGGATTATGCCTGAGGTCATAAGAGGTATGAAGACGCTGTCCTGCAGCCTTACATCGCTCGAGACTGAGAAATCGAGCGACCGCTTTATCTCCTTTGGTGTGCTGAACATCGCAAGCGCCTGCAGCAGCCTGACGCGTTCCGCGGCGTCTGCGGCCCTTGAGTACATGCCCTTAAGCTCGTCGAACGTCCCAGTACTGCCGTTCCATGCCACCACGGCGTACACTGAGGCGCGCAGGTCAGGAGGCATGCGCGCCCTGTTGCGCGGCCCCATGAACCTCCTTGCAGTCTCGACCACAGGCGCATGGCCAAGTATCCCGAGATTTGAGAATGCCCTCGACCTGAGCAGCGTCACAGTGTTCGGCTCGCCCTCCTGCCATTCCATCCCACACTCGTCCATCATGCGCTTGTGGAACCTCACGCTGAGCTGCTCGATGTCGTTCTTTCTGTCCGTGCTGTATAGCACGCCGCGCAGCCCCGCTAGGTGCATCGAGGTATTGAACGCAAGCGGATAGCCGCTGCCTATGCAGTACCTGTCTATGAACTCGAGGTAGTCATCAAGGCTTGCCCTCCCGGCGAGCATGAACGCGAACAGGTCGTTCTCAAGGCCCCAGCCATCCCTGTAGCCAAGCGATCCACGCTTGACCATCTCCCCAAGCGCAGAGAGCGCGGGCTTGCCGTACTCTACCCTATAGAAGTAGTCCTGGCCGATGTTCAGCTTCACTGGCGACTTCACCGGCACAGAGGCAATTCTGTCTTTCATGAGGCTAACGCCCCGCTTGCCGCCTTCATCCGCGTATTTCACAGGCACGACCCATTTCTGGTCAGCAGGGGCGCCGTAGACCGTGAACCTGTGCTGCTCGAGGCGCTGCCTGTCCCAGCCTTTTGCCGTGATCACAGGGTGGCCGGGCTGTTCTATCCATGACCTGACGAGAGCCGCCACGTCGGCCTTCCTGCCTTCGCGCCTGCATTCCTCCCGCAGCGCGTTCCAGAGGTCCTCCTTGCTGGCGTTGCCGTGCCTGTGCTCCATTAGGTACCTGTGCAGCCCCTTCCTGAAAGTCTCCTGGCCGACGTAGTCCTCAACCATGTGCAACACCATGCAGCCTTTCTCGTAGCTGATCTCGTCGAAAAGCTCGCCAATGTGCTCCGCGTCATCGACCTTCACGCTTATAGGATGCGTCGATTTCACAGAATCCGCGGGGAACGCCAGCGCAGCCACCATGTCGAGGAACCTGTCGCGCATGTTCCATTCTGGGAACGAGGCTTGCATCGCCTTGTGGCTCATGAACGTGGCGAAGCTCTCGTTCAGCCAGAGGTCCTCCCACCACCTCATCGTCACGAGGTCGCCGAACCACTGATGGGCGAACTCATGCGCTATCACTTCCGCTATCCTCTCCTTGATTGCGACGGGCGTGGATTCGTCACCGAGCAGCCTTCCCTCCCTGAAGGTTATTGCACCCCAGTTCTCCATCGCGCCAGCCCTGAAATCGGGCAGCGCTATCATGTCGATCTTCGGCAGCGGGTACCTTATCCCAAAATACGACTCATAGAACCTGATGAACCTCTCGGCGTAGTCGAGCGGGAGATCGGGATTCACGCCGCTGCGCGGTGACACCAGCCTTATCTCGAGGCTTCCCGACTTCTTAGAGTGTATGTTGAAGTCCCCCACGCTCAGGTGGAATATGTAAGTGGACATGCGCGGTGTGGCCATGAAACGCACTTCCCTCCTTCCGTTGCCAAACGGGCGCTCGCTCTTTATCGGCATGTTCGACACTGCCTTCATGCCCCTGTCGATCGCCACGGACACGTCGAACGTCGCCTTGAATGACGGCTCGTCGAAGCACGGGAACATCGCCCTCGCATCGGTGGGCTCGAAGTCGCTCGTTATGATATAGCGCTTCTTCTTCCCATCAAGGTACGCGCTCCTGTAGAAGCCGTACATCTGGTCGTTGTTCCCGCCCGAGAACGCGATCGCTATTGTCGCCTTGCCGCTAACGGCCTTCGGGAGCACGAGCACGAGGCAGTGAGTCTTTCCGATGTACGAGGCCTTTGCATCGACGGTCTTGCCCTTGCACAACACGCTCGCGGATTTTATTTCCAGTCCGTTCGCGTACATCCGTATCTCCCTGCTCGGCTTCTTTATCTCGACCGTTATCTCCTCGCTGCCCGAAAAGCGGAATGTCCTCATGTTAGTGTCGAAGTGTAATCTGTAGTTCTCAGGCATCACATTTCCGTCGAGTCGCTTGTACGCCTTCAATCCATCACCATCCAATCCACATTGCGAAACCAAGCCCTAAAAGGTTTGTGTAGCACCTTTGCCGAAGATGCATTCGAACCCCATCCATTGCCGGTCGTTCTACGACTCGGCGAGCAGCATAATACGCTGGAACTCCCTCGCATTCCCTAGCATGTCGTGATCGTTGTTGAAGAAGGCGAACATGCGTTTCGCCTTGGTCTCCTTTATCTCCTTTCCGATCTGCCTGAGCTCTCCGGCCTTATAGTTATATGAATACCATGACCTCCTGCCGTGGAACCTGATGTATACTGTACCGTTCTTGCAGAACACATGACCGTGGATATCGGGTGAATCCGGCGTGACCATTATCCCTTCAGTGCGCAGCTTCGAGAAGTCGAAATTGTACCAGCTCCTGTGCCTGAACTCGAACGCCATCTTCCTGCCGTTGAAACTGTCAGAGAAGTCTTCGACTCTATCCTTCATCCTCACGGAGAAGTTGGGTGGCATCTGCAGCAGGTAATATGACACTATCCTGTCCATCGGCCTGAACAGCCTGAGGAACTTCTCGTATGTATCATATGCAGAATCATTCAGGTAGTGCACGTGCGTTATCAGCCTGTTGACCTTGATGACCCATGCAAGGCCCTTTCCAACTTCGCCCCAGTGCTTTACCTGGCTTGGGAAAGGGAACCTGTAGAAGCTCGCGTTGAGCTCTACCGCATTGAGGCCTGACTCATCAGCATACCATTCCAAGCTGCCTCCTCGGTTCCACGAGTACGCCCAGCCGGACGTGCCCACATAGCTGCGCACGATACTGCAATGCTATGGCATCCTTTTATTGGTTGCGGCTTTCCCATGCCCTCTCTCCCCATCAACCCTTGAAAGCTTCCCCATCGTATCACGCATCGCCATGACGAGGCTCCCTATCCCTATGATGCCAACGACGAATAGCACGAGGAATGTGGCTATGCCTATGCTGTCGAGGTTCGGTATCGGGTTACCCGTGCTGATTGCAAAGCCCTCTATCGACGGGAACAGTACGAGCAGCAGCCCTATCGCGGCAAACGCCATGCCGCCGTAGTAGAGCGTCCTCCCGGCAGTCTTCCTGCCTATCGCCGCGACGTCCTTGTCGCCCAACTTCTTCACACGCACGATGCTGGCGAATATAGCGCCGAACAGCACCTGCAGTGCCATCGTGCCGAGGCCGTACATCACGCCAACAAGCGGCGCGTATATGATGCTCGGCACCTGCGGGGCGAGTATGAAGACCAGTATGGACGCGTAGGCCCCGAACCCGAATCCCGCAATAAGGCCGTGGACCATCGCCATCCTCAGCGGTATCTCCTTCTCGTGCTCGTGCACGTGCATTATCGCGGCCTTTGAGGAGTGGTGCAACTTGCCGCCGAGCAACAGGTCGAACGGGATGTGAAGGTTCTTCATCCTGTTGAGGATGTACGCCCCAGCGACAAGCATAGCCACGCCGACGATTACGTATATTGGGCCCTCTAGGTTGTATGTCTCATAGAACGCCGCGAGCCCCACGAATCCGAGGGTAGTGAGGAAGGCACGCTGTATTGTGAACCCAGCCGAGAACACGAAGCCCGCCTTCATGCCCCTCTTCGTGCTGTAGCTTCCAACGGCATAGCTGAAGGTTATCGGCCAGGTGTGCTCATCGGGCGTTATCCCATGGAGTATGCCGAGTATGAACGCGATGAGGAGTATGTATGTCAGGGACAGGCCGGTCGGCGGGCTTAGCAGGAACCCAATGTCTATGCCGGGACCGTACTCATAGAGAGCAGCCACAATAAGTATTGCCGCAACGGCGATGGATGCGGCTGCAATTGTGATTTTCGAGACCATGTGTGCACAGTGCCTTCAAACCAGGCCAAACATATTTACAAATATAAATGTTTAACAGTTTTGGGCTGCAGTCTTTATCGAAACGGACTTTTGAGCTAAGATAATCGCCATGCTCCAACCGGGATTTGAACCCGGGTTTCAGCCTTGAGAGGGCCGTGTCCTTGACCGGACTAGACGATCGGAGCACCTGTCACTGCCTGATTACTCTTTGCGCCGTAGATATATTAAACGATGTCTCGTCCAGCTTCGATTTTATGTAGCTCAAGGTGTGCGCGTCGTACCTTTCCGACAGGCTCACGAGGTCGTCTATGACCTTCGCCTTCGCGTCCTCGTCCTCTTTCGGTCTCACCATGCCCCTGTCGATGCTCTCCATCAGCCGCTCAATGGTGTCGAGCGAGTATGAAAGCTTGTCGGATGTCAGGTCGGTCGACTTCTTCAGCGACATCGACGCCCTCAGCGTCTCCATCTTCCTCGATGCGACTATCGCTGATTTGAGGAATACTAGCGGCTTCTTGTAGAGGCTGCTGCGGATGTCGTGAACTACTCTCCCTTTTGGCGCGTTCTTCATTATCATGAGCGCCGGCATTGTCAGTATGTTCTCCTCCTTAGGTAGCTTCCCGTGCGTGTCGTTCAGTATCGCATGCCTCGTGGCGCTGTCCAGCGAGTAATAAAGGTTGACGTACGATGATGAGGTTATGTTCAGTATGTCGTGCATCTCTATCGGGTCGAGCGCACTGTTCGCGCGCAGCTTCCCATTCACCGCCTTGAGCGCACGTATCGAGTCTTTCGCCTTGGTGAGCGCCCCTCCCTGCATTGCCTTCCTGCTCGTCTCACTCTTTGATGTAACGTAGAGCAGCGCGTAGAGTATCGACTTAACTGGGAGGCCGTTGACCTTGCAGTGTATCGAGAGTGATTCCGTGCGCTCCCTGCTCGCCCTGCTTGATCTGGTCTTGGTCGCCATCTTTACCTCCTGTTCGCGGGCTTGTTGTGTATCGCCTCGCTTATAGAGTGCTTGGTTATTATCTTCGCCATTATGGTGTCGTGCAGCTCCGAACCCATCCCCGCGATTGAGCGATTCGCCTGGTTAAGCTTGTTAGCATACCTATAATAAGCTTTTATGGCCGCCGCATATGCATCCTGTTCGTGCCTGTTCTTCAGGTTCGCGGCCTTGGCGATCTGCCTCTTCTCCTGTAGCTGCAGGTCCCTATCTGGGAGGGAGAGCCTGGAATTGAACGCCGCATTGACCCTCCTCACGAGCGCGTTCGGCCTGATCTTGTCGGTCGCTATCACGCTCGGTATCCCTATCTCCCTTATCTCGCTAACCATCCAGTCGTAGCCGCCGAAGGTCTTGTGCGCTGCGTGTATGAACTTGCCATCGAGCGCTATGCATGCTACCGCGGCGGTCTTGCCCGCATCAATCCCGACTATCAAATGGCGCAGCGAGCTTGTCACCTTATTTCATTCAGGGTGTAGTTTATCGCGTCTTCAACTACGCTAGGTATGGACCCGTACTTGCAGTCCACTATGTATGCCGGCACGGCGTTGACGTTGTAGAATGCTGCTATGTTGGCCTGTCCTGCGAGCGCCGAACTTACGTTAACCATGCACGTGTTGAACGACGTGACGTTGAGACCGGAGCCGAGCACCATGTCATGCAGCGTCGAATTGGAGAGAGGATTGCCGCTATATGCAATGCTCAAATTCGACACGAACTGCCTGAACCTGCTCTGTGGAGAGGCGCACGCGAGGTACCTCATGAGGTTCTGCGTAGACGCGGAGCCATACTGCGAGTACTTGCTTACAGCATACTGCGACGCGATGAAGTAATATGTCATGTTGACTTCGCCTCTGTACTTTGACGAGATATTGACGGTATTGCTGAGGTACCCGATGAACCCAGGCACGTATGGGTCGGTCACAAAATACACTGGTATCGGCTTGCTGTAAGTGCAGAGCGACTTGCCGGAAAGCGCGACGGTGCCAAGACCCACAACGGTGTCGTTGCCGGCATTCGGGGGATTGACCATGGAGATGAAGGACTGCTTCACCTTAAGGCTGTTCGAGAGGATGAACGTGACGTTAAGGGTCTTGTTGCCGGAGAACGGGTCTATGTAAGGCACTATCGCTATCCACTCGGCAGAGTTCGCGACGTACGAAACAGTCGTCCTGTTCAGCATGGAGTAGTATGGAAGCAGCGCCAGCGAGGAATTCGCGTTCGCGTAGCCGGCAAGCGCCTTGCCCACTGCGCTGAGCACCTGACTGTCATTGTACGGCAGCGTTACGCACGTGCCGTTCACCACGCCGTACTGGCAGCCGTTCACGACGATCCCAGGCTGGAAGTACGCGAGTGCGAACGCCAGACCTATCAGCACCGCCACCAAGGCGAGCAGCGAGATGTGCAGATAGTCCAGCCCTCCCATCCTTGTAGACCTGACGACGAAAACGGGCTGCGCCTTCCGGCGCCCCCTTACGCTTCCCTTTGATTCCATTTTATCATCTCGGGCCCGGCGGGATTTCCAACGCTTCCAGGCACATTTCCAAGAAGCATGTTTGAACCCGCGACCTCTACCTTAGGAGGGTATCGCTCTATCCAAGCTGAGCTACGGGCCCTCGCAAAAGAAATCTGCCTGAACCTATTTATATATTTGCAGGCGGCGGAAGCGCTTCAGTGGACGAGCTTGCGGCCCTTCAGCGTCCCGTTCCTCAGGATGAATCCGGCGTAAGAGAAGGTGTCGAGGATGCGCTCGTAGTGCGAGAGCGAGAGAAGGGTGCCGAATAGCACTGCCGCGATTACTATCTCCGCGGCGAGCGCGTAGTCAAGGTACAGCAGCACGCTCGATACATTGGAATAGTACTTGAGCGACACCAGGGTCGCGATCCCAACAAGGAAGTCGAGACCAACCGATGCGTAGGCGAGGGTGTCCAGGCTCTTCCTTATCCTCCTTATGCGCAACAGGTCGCCGCTGTACATGGTTTGGGTTAACAAGTGGAAGACTTAAATTGCTTGGGTGCAGCGCGGCATTAGCGGAACTGTGGGCCGCACGCAGGTTTTTATTTCTGACGCGCGAAAACACCCGTATGATGCTCGGCAACCTATGCATAATAGAGAAGGACGGCAAGGTACTCCTCAAGCTCGCCACGAGAGGAGGCAGCAAAGGCAAGTGGAACTTCCCAGGGGGCAAGATAGAAGACGGTGAGACCTCCGAGCAATCGACCGTGAGGGAGGTGCTGGAGGAGACGGGGCTCGCGGTCGACGGACTAAACGCGGTTGGGAAGCTAGAGTTCTACGATGATGCTGAGCCATCCTTCTTCGTTGACGTTTACAGGGCGGACAAATTCACGGGCACACTGGCAGAGACAGATGAGGGCCCGCTCCGGTGGTTCGACTCCTCCGCATTGCCGTTCGACGGGATGTGGGACGACGACAAATTCTGGGTGCCGATGATAATGAAAGGGAAGAGGATTATGGGTGAATTCCACTTCGCAAAGGGGACTGACAGACTGGTAAGGCATACAATAGAAGAAATTGGATGAGCACATGGCCGCACGCAGGGCATTGGTGCTTATAGATTACCAGAACGAATGGAGGGACAGGAAGTCTGATTACTATCTTGGCACGTTGGGGCCTGTGATTGCCACCGCGAAGAGGGTCCTGTCTGCGGCGCGCGAGAGCAAGTTCACAATCATATATACGCAGCATGTCGAGCCCGAACCAACGAAGGCATTCAAGAGAGGGTCAAGGAATGCCGCGATAATGGACGAGATCGAGCCAAGCAGGATCGACAAGGTCATCGTCAAGAACAAGATAAGCCCGTTCTACAAGACAGGATTCGATTCGTTCATAGCTAAGAACCGCATAACGGAACTGGTTGTCTGCGGCATAATGACCAACCTCTGCGTGAGGAGCGCGGTATCGGACGCCTACGACAGGGACATCAGCGTGACCATCATAAGCGACGCATGCGCCTCCGATTCCGCAAAGACGGACCGCTTCACGTTCGACGATATAAGGAAGACCAGGCCTGAGGTGAACATAATCACCTCGAGGGAATTCCTGAGGTCGCTCAGGTAGCCGTTTACCGCGCTATACCTATATGAACCCATATTTTTTAATGATGCACACTGTTGTAGATGTGGTGTATAAATGGCTAACGCAAAACTCTTATTGGCCGTATTGATGGGAGCTATCATAGGAATCCTGGATATATACTGGACGTACACGAGCTACTTCGATCCTATGTGGCTCGCGCTGGGCGTGACTATTTTCATAGCAGACCTAATATGGCTATGGCTGGACATCGGAGCGATGAAGAGGAGGAGATGATTCGATGCAGATGAAGAGGGCCATTCTTGTCATCACCTCGCTCGCGCTGCTGGTGGGCATGGTACAGGCACAGACCGGGTACGGGACTTCAAAAATAACTCTCACGCCTTCGGCAGGGGCGATAGACACGACAGGCATGCTGACCAATGGCACCAGCAAGACCATCTCCTATACAGTCGACCTCGCAACCGGCGGCAGATGGGGCACGACTCTCGAAGTGCAGAACAGCGCAGAGCTCGCGCGCAGCGGTATAACCGTTAGCATAAGCAACCCAAGCGGCGAGCCTCCATTCGGCGGCAATGCGACGATAAGCGTATCGCCCTCGACGCAGCCCGGAACTTACAATGTGACATTCATAGCAACAGGGGATGACCCGTCGCAGCCCGCGATCTTCGCACTTATCGTGGTACATGAGGGGACGACAGTCACTACCACGATAAACACAACAAACAGCACGACCGCCACGGTGCAGCCCACAACCATAACGCCAGTTCCGCCTGCCACGACCAGCCAGCCGTACATCACGACAAACCCTAGCGCAGGCCAGGGAAGCGGACAGGCACAAACTGCGCTCTTTGTTTCGATAGCGGCTGTGGTGGTCCTGTTCGTGGTGATAGCCGTAGCGCTGAAGTTCGCCTGATCGTTCAGGCCTTCGACGCTGCGTCGATTACGTACTTGGCAAACACGTCCTCAGGATAGGCGCCCTCGAACGAGACGCTGTCGTTTATCACGACCTTCGGCACGCCCATGACCCCGTACTTTTCGGACAGCTCCATGAACTCCTGGGCCTCTATCATGCTGCTCGTTATCAGCTGGTTCTCCATCGCGAACTGGTGCGCGACCCTCACGGCCTTCGGGCAGTAGGGGCACGTTGGCGTCACGAACACCTTTATGTCGACCGGCTTGTTGATCTTCCTTATCGCGTTCTTCGTGGACTCGCTCAGCGAGGTCCGGCCCTTCGACGCGTCGATTATGTCCTCTATCAGCGACGAGAATTCATAGCCTGCGGGTATGCCGTAGTAGTGTACGTTGTACATCTTCGCGCCTCCTATGACGATTGCGGGCACCTTGTTCACGCCCATGAACTTGGCTTCCTTTTTCGCGGCCTTGATATTGTACTTCGTGACCTTTATGCGGCTGTCGAGCTTTGCGAGCGTGTCTAATATCTCCATGGTCTCCGAGCAGTACTGGCAATTGTCCTTGCCATCGTAGAAAGCAACGACGTTGACGTTGACGTCCATCTCCCTCGCGAACATCTCCTTTACTGCCTTTGCATCCTCTTCCTTTATCAATCCCATCATATCACCGTAAGATCAGTGCGCGATGCACTTGAGCAGATCGTTGACCCGCTTGTCCTTTAGGGAATAGTAAATCATTTTTCCCTCCCTTTTGGATTCCAGTATCCCTGCATTGACTAGGTACTTCAGCTGCAGCGACACCGTGGGCTGCGCCCTGTGCACCACTCTTGGCAGGTCGCACGCGCACATCTCCCTGTCGAGAAGCGCGACCACTATGCCCAATCTGGTCTCGTCGCCGAGCGCCTTGAATACAACGTGGCTTCCCGCCTTTCTCGCCATGATATATTTATAGATGTAAATATATTTAACCCTTTGTGTTCACTCTTCTGGAAGCAGGGCTGCGACAGGCTTAATAGCGTTGCCTTCAATCTGTAGGACGTGGAGAAAATAGATTTCAGGAAGCTCAGCGCAGGCGAGACGTTCGACAAACTGCGGTCTAGCGCGGCCGGATTGTCCAGCAACGAAGCAAAGGCCCGCATCGCCAAATACGGCTACAACGAGATACTAGAGAAGAAGAAAAACAAGCTGCTGAAGTTCCTGCTTTACTTCTGGGGCCCGCTGTCGTGGCTCATAGAGGTCGCGGCGCTGCTCTCTGCGATACTGCAACACTGGGATGACCTAGCGATAATATTGGCGCTGCTGGCAGCCAACGCCATCATAGGGTTCTGGCAGGAGAACAAAGCGGACGATGCCGTTGCCATGCTGAAGAAGAGGCTCGCTGTGACGGCAAAGGTACTCCGCGACGGCAACTGGACCACGCTTCCCGCCAGGGAACTGGTACCGGGGGATGCTGTGCGCGTCAGGCTCGGGGACATAGTTCCTGCAGACATAAAGCTTGTCGGTGGAGACTACCTGATGCTGGACGAGGCCGCCCTTACGGGGGAGTCGCTGCCTACCGAGAAGCATGCGGGCGACACCACGTTCTCCGGAGCAATCGTGAAGCAGGGGGAAATGGATGCGGTGGTGACAGCAACAGGACAGAACACGTATTTCGGCGAGACCGCGAAGCTGGTGCGCGACGCGAAGACCGTGAGCCATCTGCAGAGGGCTATCGTGAAGATCGCGGACTACCTGATAGTGCTCGCGATGGTGCTGGTGGCGATAGTGCTTGTCTCTGCCATGCTCAGAGGACAGGACTTCCTCAACTCGGTGCAGTTCGCCCTGATACTGTTGGTGGCGTCCATACCCGTGGCGCTGCCCACTGTGCTGTCCGTGACGATGGCGGTAGGTGCGGTCGCTCTCGCGGACAAAGAGGCGCTGGTGACACGGCTGGAATCCATAGAGGAGCTCGCTGGGGTCGACATACTCTGCGTGGACAAGACCGGTACGATAACAAAGAATGAGATAAGCATAGCTGAGGTGAAACCATTCGCCGATTACTCTGCCGAGGACGTGGTAAGCCTCGCGTCGCTGGCGTCGAGGAAGGAGGACAACGACCCGATAGAGGCGGCGATCTTCTCTAAGATAGGGTTGGACGATGCCATGGAGCTGTCGAAGAGGTATAGGGTGGTAAAGTACAAACCGTTCGATCCGGTCTCGAAAAGGACGGAGGCGGTCTGCCTGGAACGCAGCACCGGCAATAGCATGGCAGTTACGAAGGGCGCGCCGCAGGTGATACTTGCGCTGGTAAACGAGGGAGGCGGCAATGCCGGCGTCGTGAACAGTGCGGTTGAGACCTTCGCCACGAAGGGTTATAGGACGCTTGCCGTGGCGATTGACAAGGACGCGTCAGGCATGGCACTTGTAGGGCTGATAGCACTGTACGACCCGCCGAGGGACGACTCTAAAGACACGATAAGCGCTGCAGAGAAGATGGGCGTTGACGTGAAGATGGTAACTGGAGACCATGTCGCCATAGCGAGGCAGATGTGCAGCGAGGTCGGAATAGGCACCGGGGTCATGCTGGCGTCTGGTCTCAAGGACCCGGCAACAGCTGTAAGCATAGAGAAGGCGAATGCCTTTGCAGAGGTCTTCCCGGAGGACAAGTACGCGATAGTAGAGAGCCTCCAGGGACTTGGGCACATAGTCGGCATGACTGGTGATGGGGTGAACGATGCCCCTGCACTGAAGAAGGCTGAGGCCGGCATAGCAGTTTCGGGGGCGACGGACGCCGCAAGGTCAGCGGCCGACATAGTTCTCACAGCCCCAGGCATATCTGTCATAATCGACGCGATAAGAGAGAGCCGGATGATCTTCAGGCGCATGAACAGCTACGCAATCTACAGAATAGCCGAGACCGTGAGGGTGCTTGTCTTCCTCACGCTCGCGATAGTCCTGTTCAACATCTACCCGCTCACCGTGCTGATGCTTGTCTTCCTGGCGCTGATCAACGACATCCCGATAATGATGATCGCATACGACAATGCAAGGGCGCATGAGTATCCCACGAGGTGGAACATGCGCGCGGTGCTCGACGAGGCCTCGCTGCTTGGAGGGGTGGGCGTCGCAAGCAGCTTCGGGCTGCTGGTGATTGGCATCTACGGCTTCAACCTGAGCCCTATCACGATGCTGCCCGTGCTGGAGAGCTTCGTGTTCCTCAAGATGGCAGTTGCGGGACACTTCACGATATACCTGACCAGGACCGGCAAGAAGCACTTCTGGAGCAGACCATTCCCGTCTGGCAGGCTTTTCTGGACGGCAGAGGGCACGAAAGTTCTTGCCACAGTTATGGTCGTTTACGGCATATTACTGCCAGCGTTGCCGCTCTGGATGGCGCTCTTCGTGTGGGGCTACTCCCTGGCGTTCTTCATGATAATGGACTTCGTCAAGGTCTGGTTCCTCAATTACAGGGACAGAAGGGACGCGAGGATCTCAGCTGCAGCGGCGGAGGCGCATGCCGCGGCGTGAGCCTGTCTTAGTTTATGCTCCTTGCTACCCTGGAGAGCCTGTGTCCCTTTGCCTTCAGCTCCAGCTCGTAGAACATGCCGAACGCCATCTTCTGCACGCCGAGGCCCTGTTCTGAGAGCGCACTGTACAGCATATCGAGCATCTCGACCGCTGCCTGAGGGCTCAATGGCTCGGCAAACAGGTGAGCGAATGGGTTCAGGACTACTGATGTGACTTTCAGCTGCGCGGTTATTGATATTATCTCAGCGGCCGCGCGGTCCACTATGTTGACCTTTCTCTGCTCATCCGACTTCTCGAAGTTGGCGAACACAAGCAGCGCGTTCTCGGCGCGGACAGGCTCCGACTTCTCCACCAGGGATGATCTTCCGTGCTCGGTAGGTACTGCACTGACGTAATCCACATGCCACGCAAGGAATCTCATCAAAACACCCATTATACAGCGCTTCCTAAAGCATAAGTGGGCCCGGGGAGAATCGGACTCCCGGTCTCCCGCGTGTGAAGCGGACGTCTTACCATTCGACTACAGGCCCCCCGTCAGAAGCACTTAACTATAAGTATTCTGCGCTTTAATTAACTTTGTGGTTGGATGCCTTTTTACACGGGCAACGGAGACAATGGGGAGACACACCTCTACGGCAAGACGGCAAAGAAGGACAGCACGATATTTTCCGCAATAGGCGACGTCGACGAGCTAAACAGCGCGATTGGCATTGCCATCGCCAACATCTCCGACGACAATGTCGAGGCCGCGCTGAAGGGCGCGCAGAACAGCCTCTTCGTGATAGGCGCAGAACTTGCGGGCTACTCCGCCCCGACAGAGAAGCGCACGATAAGCGCGGGAGAGGTAAAGGAGCTTGAAAGCCTGATCGATGAATATGGGGTGAGGGTCGGTGAGCTAAAGAAGTTCGTGCTGCCAGGAGGCAGCATAGGCGCCGCGTGCCTCCATAGTGCAAGGTCGATTGCAAGGAGGGCCGAGAGATCAGTGGTCGGGCTGGGCACCGAGTGTAAAAACAGGCAGATACCTGTTTACCTGAACAGGCTCTCATCCATGCTGTTCGTGATGGCGCTGTACATCAACAAGAAGGAGGGCTGCGAGGAGACTAACCCGGAGTATTAACGCAAGGTTTAAATATATAACACGTTATATATTCGTTATAGGGGATTATAATGAAGATTGATGCAACCACGATACAGCTGAAGAAATCTGTAGTCAAGGAATTAAACAGCATCAAAAGTTACCCGAGGCAGACCTACAACGATGTAATATTGGACCTCATCAGGATGGTAAAAAGCGCCAGGAAGACAAGCCAGTATGATGAGTTCCTTTACAGAATTCAGCAGCAGAAGATGAGAGAGTTATGGGACAACAATGCGGACGAGGCATGGGAACATGCTTAGACCGGGCGATGTCGTAATCGTCAGCGTGCAGTTCACGGACGCCTCCGAGATGAAGGTGAGGCCCGCGGTCGTACTGTCTGAAGAGCTTGGCAACGTCGTTGTTGCAGGAGTGACCAGCAATACGTCGATGAAGGGCATTCCGATCTCAAGAAGCGAGGGCGCAATCAAGGACAGTATCATAAAACTCAATTATATTTTCACTATCTCTGAGGTCATGGTTCAGAAAGTAGTATTCCACCTCAGCACACCAAAGAAGCGCCTCATCTATGAGGAGCTGACAAAGAGGCTTAACTGGTTGGCGGTCTAATCAGTGAGGCAATGCGTTGAGCTCCCCTTCACGTCTTCTATTATACTGCCCATTTAACCGCTTCGCGGCCCAACTGGCTCGTCAACATAAGCGCTATGTCTCTACAACGTCCTTATCCTCTCTGCCCTCTCCTTCATGAATACGTTTCTTAAGCTTTCAATCTTGCCACCATCATCACTGCTCACGAAGATTTCATCCTCACAGTCGATTATCTGGAAGCTTATTCCGCTGTAGTTTATATCGAAGACAGGCGGGAATGCTATACCATTGCCTGCGAGTTCGATTATTCTGAGCAGCCTTGACCTTATGCCCTTCCACGTGTAACTTCTTGCTGTGAGATCCCTCCAGATGGTTTCTATTTCAGTCTTAGTAGCTTCTGAACCCCGCCAAATCAAGTTTTTGTCGACAGATACCGTAGCTTTTTTGCCCTTTAATTTTAAGGACTCAATCATTATGTCCATTGTTAGCAGTGGTTCAAGGTGCTCGTGTGTGGTAAACCTACTGAATTGTGTCTGCTTCGTCTTGCCAAGATAGCCTATTCTGAATATCTGCTCTCTTTTATGTCCAGGATGTTGCTTATGTATGATGATATTGGTCTTATCTCCCATCAAACCGTCTATGTATGGCAAGGAAACTTTTTACCTTTTTCTGTGCAGCTCTTTTAGGAGCCCTTGTTTTCGCCACCTAGATTAAAGTACTCCTTGAATCTTGCGGTAGTTGCGAGTTTCTTCGTCCTTCCCATCCTCTTGGCTGATATGAAGTCCTTCTCGAGCAGCTCCTTGACATGGTTGTAGGTGGAAGAGCCGAACGCTTTGACGACGCTGTTCTGCATTATCGGCTCGTTCTTGCTTATGTACGCGAGTATGCGCAGGCTTCCCTTCGTTATGTCGGGCTTTCCTGCAAGGTTGTTGACCCTGCTGGCATAGGGCTCCTTGACCGACAGCTCGTATTTGCTGCCTATCTTAACGACGGCGAATGGCCCTCCGTCTGCCTTCCCTTCCTCCACGAGGTCGTTGAGCACCTTATTCAGGTACCCCATGGAGGATATGCCGAGTGTTACTGCCAGTTCATCTGAACCCAGCGCCTTCCCCGAGACGAAGAGCGCGGCCTTTATCGTGTTCTTGTGCTCACGCTCCTGCTGCTCTCTTTCCGTTCAATCAACCTCACTATTATTTCTCCGAAAAGCTCCTCCTGTGAAAGCGTGATTATCTCATCCTGCGCCAGGAACAACAGCGGCACGAACAGCTTCAGCACCTTGTCCTCCATGCTCTGAAATCCCTGTCCCAGAGCGGAGAACGTCGCCATGCCGAGCCTGTCCACGTTGGACTTCAGCAAGGAGAGTACGCTGTCCCTCCTGCTGTCTATGTCCTCCGTTACCGTTATGCTGAGCGGCATCTGTATTTCCTCTGTGTAGTGCCTGCGCTTCTCCTCTGTTTTCATTGCGTTTCCCAGCTCGGCCATGAGCTCTTGAAGCGTTATCTTTCTGCCGGGCTGCAGGCGCATCCTGTTGACGAGCTCTGGAACTGCGACAGATGGGCGGGCAAACGGCTGCTGCTCTTCTGCCGCCATCTCCTGCTCCTCCTCATCGTAGACAGAGAGGCTCTCACTCTTCATCCTGAGCAGTATCGAGGCCGCGAGGATTATGTTGGCAGGGACCCTCAGGTCGAGGACCTTCATCCTCTTTATAATATCTATGTAGGCGTCTAGCATCCCCGCGATGTTAATGTCCCACGGGTCGAGCCTCTTGCTCTCGACGAGCTCCATCAGGAGCTCCCTCCAAGTGGCGTTCTGCACGAAGTCCTGTATGTCGAGCTTGCTGATTCTCTCTGATACCTGAACCTCCGTCGCCATCTGTGTCGCCTCTTATAATGTGACGTGGAAGGCTTATAAAGGTTGGCTGTCGAGGAGAGTTGTGGTACGGCGCCCGATGCGTCAGTACATTGCCTCCAGTTTCTTTATGCGCTCCTCTATTGGAGGGTGGGTTGAGAAGATGTTGGCGAGGCTGCTCACCTTCAACGGGTTTGAGAAGTACAGCGGAGCAGTGACCTCGCTGGCGTTCTTCACCCCAGCTGAAGAGGGATTCTTCGCGTAGTTCCCTATCTTCCTGAGCGCATCCGCGAGCGAGTGTGGGTCTCTTGTTATCCTGGCGCCGTTCGCATCAGCCATGTACTCGCGCCTCCTTGATATGGCCAGCCGTATGAGCAGCGCGAAGAACGGCGCTAGCAACCCTATGACGAGCGCTATGAGTAGTATCAGCCCCCCGTTGTTGTTCCTGCCGCCTCCTCCACCCATGCCGCCGAAGAACATGGACATGCGCACGAATCCGGCTATTATGCCTATTGCGCCTGCGAACACGACTGCGATGAGCATGAACTTTATGTCGTTGTCGTAGATGTGCGATATCTCATGGGCAAGAACGCCCTGCAGCTCGCTCCTGTCCATCATGCCGAGCAGGCCAGACGTGACTGCAACTGAGGAGTGCTTCTTGTCCCTTCCCATGGCGAACGCGTTCGGATTGGGGTCGTTGATTATGTAAACCTTCGGCACTGGAAGCTGGTTCGCAACCGCCAATCCCTCGATAGTGTCATACAGCACCTTGTACTGCCTCTTGTCGGCCGGCTTCGCGCCCGACATTTTCAGCACGAACTTGTCTCCGCTGTAGTACGTGAATAGACCGTATATCGCGACCAGTATGATCGCAATCGCTAGGCCGAACGTTCCGAGGCCTATGTAGAGCGCGAAGAGGTATATGATCCCTATGAAGAAGGCCGCGAATATGGCCATCAGTATGCTTGACTTGAGCATGTTCCTCGCGATCTCATCAAAGAAGCTTGCCATCCGTTACGCACCGTCAGCCTTGCTTTGGCGCCTGGCCCTGCTGCTTCTTCTGCCTGCTCCTCTTCTGTGCAGGTGCAGGAGCCGCCGCGCTGCCCACCTGCGCGGAAGGCGCGTTCACGTCGTCGAAATCGACCTTGACCGGCTGCTTCTGTTCCGCCGGAGTCTGGAAGAAATCGGCCGGCTTGAAGTTGAACCTTGCGGCAAAGACATTGCCGGGGAAGGTCTGCAGCGCGTTGTTGTAATCGAGCACGTAGTCGTTGTACGACGTGCGCACGAATGCGATCTTGTCCTCAGTATCCATCAGCTGGTCCTGCAGGTCCTTGAAGTTCTGCGAGGCCTTGAGATCTGGGTAGTTCTCCGCCACTGCGAAGATGCTCTTCAGCGCCTGGCTTATCTGATTGTTCGCGGTTGCCTTGTCCTGCATGCTGCCAGTGACTATCGAGGATCTGAGCTGCGTTATCTGCGTGAGCACGCCCTTCTCGTACTTCATGTAGCCCTTCACGACATTGACGAGGTTCGGTATCAGGTCGTATCTCCTCTTGAGCTGGACGTCGATCTGCGCCGACGCGTCCTGAACCCTATTCCTCTTCGACACGAAGCCGTTGTATATCGCGATTATTATGCCCACGATGACGAGCACGACGACAATAAAGACTCCTATGACTATTTCCGAAAGCAAGTCCATGGTATCCCCACTGGCTCATTAGATATGCACAGATAAGGATTAATATACCTACCTCACAGTAAATAGTATAGGAACTTGACATTTACATGTTATCACCTCGTCAATCAATAATCCATCACAATACGTATCTTATCAGGTTTGCAAGAAGGCATGAAAACACATGGATTGTGACCTTCTTTATCCCAATGAACCTGTTCTTTCCTAAGTTG
>JACWAL010000033.1 GCA_014874295.1 Microcaldota archaeon | reverse complement strand
GCGCGACGTACTGTGGGAGGTAACCAGCGCAGCTGCCTGTCAATGCGACGTTCCATGAAGTGCTTGGGCCGTTAGGCCTGAAGACATGGCAGGCTCCCGGCCCTATCTTCGGCATGTATGCAGACATGTTGAAGACCCAAGGGAATAAAGAGCTCCGAGTACGACCGCGATGATGAGGATTGCCCACCCATAAGTCATGAGATATTCCATCATTGACTGAGACTTTGCAGTCTTGCAGCACGGCAAGCGACCCATTTACGTGCCTCCCTCTGTTAGATAATGGGAGCAAACAATAAAAAGGATTTGCGCGGCAGGCGCCGAAACCCAATGTACCGCACGCTTCGAGGGGAAGCCTTAAAATACGCTGCAAGCAATTACTTACTGAGTGTTCGCATGAAGATCTTGCAGTTAGATGTCAACAGCATCAGCTACAAACTCATCAAGCCAGAGGCCAGCATATATGAGGAGGCGAAAGAGAAAGATGGTAGGGCCTCAAACGCACTGGTCATGCTTACCAGCATAGAGGCTGGCGACACCGCAAGGACGGGCGAAGAGGCAGTGAACGCCAGTGCCGCGTTCGCGAAGAAACAGAAGATAGACACAATCCTAATATACCCATTCGCACACCTCAGCGGCAGCCTCGAGGAACCCGGGAAGGCGATAGAGGTCTTCAAGGCAATGAGGGAACACGCAGAAAAGGCTTTTGACGGAAAAGTAGAATATGCACCGTTCGGCTGGAACAAGCAGCTCAGCCTCGACATAAAGGGACACCCGCTCGCCGAGACCTCGAGGAGCTACGGACAGGGTGGAGGAGTCCGGAAGGAAGGAAGACAGGAGAGGGAGAGGAAGGCAGATTTGTCGATAGTGAGGAAATCGGACTGGGCGGGCCTGCCCGAAACCGATCACAGGTCCATAGGCGAACAGCTCAACCTCTACAGCGGGCAGGAGATATCACCAGGCATGACCTACTGGCACCCGGAGGGGTGGACAATTTACCAGGAGCTCGTCAGGTTCATCCGCGAGAAGTACTATGACTATGGATATGAGGAGATAAGCACCCCGGCACTCGCTAATGTGGCGCTCTGGCATGTCAGTGGCCACTACGAGCACTATAAGGACAACATGTTCATGGTCGATTATGAGTCAGGGACAATGGGCATGAAGCCGATGAACTGCCCATCGACGATAATGGTATATAAGACCAGGAAGCGCAGCTACAAGGAGCTGCCATTCAGAACCGCAATATTCGACAAGCTTTATAGGAAGGAGGTGAGCGGGTCATTGGGAGGATTGTTCCGCGTCCAGGAGCTCACGCAGGATGATGGCCACATCTTCCTGACCGATGGTCAGCTCGACGGTGAGATGGTCTCGCTGCTGCAGTTCGTCAAGGAGGTCTATTCGACGTTCGGGCTGAAGTACATGCCGAAGCTGTCGACGCGCGACCCAAATAACTTCATGGGCGACATAGGTCTGTGGGACAAGGCAACAGAGGCGCTTAGACACGCACTCGACAAGAACGACATGAAATATGAATTGAAGGAGGGCGACGCCGCATTCTACGGGCCGAAGATAGACTTCGACGTGCTAGACTCACAGGGGAGAGCGTGGCAGTGCGCCACGATACAGCTCGACTACCAGCTGCCGCTGCGCTTCAAGCTCGCATACACCGGCGAGGATGGGAAGGACCATACGCCTATAATGATACACCGGGCGATACTGGGAAGTCTCGAGAGGTTCATAGGGGTTATGGTAGAGCATTACCAAGGGAAATTCCCGACGTGGCTCGCGCCCGTGCAGGTAGTTGTCATGTCGATAGGCGAGGGCAACGCGAAGTATGCTGATGAGGTCTACGACAAGCTGAGACAGCATAGGATAAGGGCGAAGCTCGACGATTCAGGGCGCACCATTGAGTACAAGATACGCGACGCGCAGATGAAGAAGGTGCCGTACATGATAGTGCTCGGTAACCGCGAGCAGGAGTCAAAGATGATAACCGTCAGGGAGAGGTCGGGCAAGCAGAAGCAGGGTATCACTGCCGAAGGCTTCATCGAAACAATCAGCAGGGAGATAGCCGAAAGGAAGTCCGAGCTGTCGTACTGACCGGCGCGGCAGAAGTGATTTAACACTTCCCAGTTTCTATTAACAGATTGCATGAGGGCATCATCCGCGACAGAGGGCCAATCAGCAATGGAGTACCTCATGACCTACGGATGGGCGATACTCTCCGTAGCGATAGTGCTGGCCGCGCTTTTCGAACTCGGTATATTTAACTCGGGGCTCTTCCTCCAGCATGCACCTGCGGGCTCATGTAGGATCTTCAGGTTTGGGCCTGCATACTCTTCCAGTATGGCGGTGCTACAGGGACGGTGTGTTGGACTTGTCCCGGAGTTCGTGGCCGACTTCGGCTATGCATATAGGACTGGCCTCGGTCCGGGGTACGTAAGCATAGCGAACCTCCCGATAGACATGAAGTCGGCGGGCGTCACCGCCACCATATGGGTCTACTGGTTTGGTGGGAACCAGAACTGCCAGGGCCTGCTCGGAAGTTATCCTAGCCCGGGCACGGGCTTTGCGGTATTCGGCTATGGGAGCAACAACGGGGCGTGCGGGCCCGTCTGGATAAACGCATCCTACCTGAAGTGGCCGGACAGTAACTATTCCGTACATAAGGGGCGGTGGGAGTTCATCGCTGTCTCATATAATGAGAGCAATGGTTATGCGGCCATGTACGATGACATGAACGTATTCTCGAACGCAACCAAGCAGCCGTTATACCTGCAGGCTTCGAACACCTTCACGCTTGGTGCAGTCATAGCGCCGAACAACAACGTATACGTGTTCAACGGCCTGATCACCAACGTGCAGGTCTATGACAAGCCGCTCTCGAAGGAGAGCCTCAGTGCCCTTTACGGAGAGGGGATAGGAGGCGCGCCGATAGACCTGCAGGATCTGATAGGCTGGTGGCCCCTCAACGGCAATGCCAATGACTACTCTGGGAATAGCAATAACGGGCAACTCGTGGGCAACACGAGCTTCAACGGGGCGTGGACCACGTTGTACTCCCCGACGTGATGCTTAGGCTGCCGACGTCACGTCTATCAGGGAGACCTTGTTCTTGTACTGCTTCCGCTTCTTCATGTCTGACCAGCAGTCCTTGCAGATGATGATCTTCTTCACCTTGGCGACGCGCTGCGAGCTCTTTATGCACGAGTCGCAGATCTTCCTGCCGCAGTAGTTGCATCCGCTGTACCTGAAGATCTCCTTCTTGCACCTTTCGCAGAATGACGCCAAGATAATCACTCACGGGCAAGCCTTAAAAGTTTTGGATGCTAATCCGTAAACAGGAATGCCCATAGTGTTGTAGTGAGAACATATATTAAGACTTATGGTTGCACCCTCAACAAGGCGGACTCCGACATAATGGAAACCATGCTGGCGGATGCAGGCGTCGATGTCGTGGATGCAGAGGGCGATGCGGACGTCATAGTGCTCAACACCTGCACCGTCAAGAGGCCGACCGAACAGAGAATATTGGACAACATAAAGAGGCTCGTGAAGCTCGATGCAAAGCTCGTCGTGGCTGGATGCATGGCGAGCGCCAATGCCGATATGATAAGGAAGCATGCACCGAAGGCCGTTATCGTGACGACCAGCAATATCGACAGAATAGCCGATGCCGTTATCGGCGAAGACAGCAGTGCTTCTCATTTCTCGTGCTATAGGAAACATGACAAAGCGGCTATGCTGAAGCCCGACGGTTCTGTCGTGGCAAGGGTTCCCGTATCAGAGGGGTGCCTATCGGCATGCTCGTTTTGCGAGACCAAGTTCGCGAGGGGGAAGCTGAACAGCTTCCCGGAGGAAGTCATCTTGAGGGCCGTGGAGAACGCGGTCAAGGCAGGCTCGAAGGAGATAGAGCTGACGTCGCAGGACATGGGCGCGTACGGCGCGGATAAGAAGACAAACATAGCCGAACTCATGAAAAAGGTTGCCATGGTGGATGGCGACTTCAAGGTAAGGGTCGGGATGCTCAATCCAGACCACCTGCATAAGTACATTGACGAACTGATCGCTGCGTTCGATAGCGAGAGGTTCTACAAGTTCCTGCACCTTCCGGTGCAATCGGGCAGCGACGGCGTGTTGAATGACATGGGCAGGAAGTGCGATTCTGGCACGTTCATAGACTACGTGCGTATGCTGCGGAGCGAAGTCAGGGGGATTGCGATAGAGACCGACATGATAGTCGGATATCCGACCGAGACCGACAGCGACTTTGACCAGACTCTCGAATTGCTGAAGTCCGCAAAGCCCGACATGATCAACATATCGAAGTTTGGTGTGAGGGAGCACGCCAGGGCATCGAGGCTCAAGCAGCTCGGACAGCTTGAGATAAAGAGGAGGAGCATCGCGGTCTCGAGGCTCGCCAGAAGGATACAGAAGGAGAAGAACTCGGAGTACATAGGCACGAGTCTGTCAGCGCTGATGACGGAGCGCACAAGTAGCTCCCTGAACGGCCGCACCGAATCCTACAGGCAGGTCGTTGTCAGGAACGGCGATGCGGATGGCATCTGCATTGGCGGCTATGCTGATTTAAATGTTTATAGCGCATCTTCAAATGCGCTGTATTGCAAGGCATGAATAGATGTACGGGAAAAAGGTCTCCTCGCTGCTCGAGTCGATAAATGCTGACGTGATGGACAGGATCAGGCTCTCTTCTGGGAAGGTGGTGCTCGAGGGAGAGGTCATGCCGAGCACTGAGGCGAACGACCTTGATGTGCTGATAGTCAAGCTTAGCAGCGGATACAACATAGGGATAGACCCGAGCAAATACAAGGTGGAGAAAATTGAGTCCGCGAAGAGGACAACAGAAAGGCCTGCCGCGAAATTTAGCAGGAACAGAGAGTTGCCTGACGTGTCACTCATCTACACGGGTGGCACAATAGGGAGCATGGTCGACTACAAGACAGGGGCGGTGCACTCACCAACAAAACCTGAGGACCTCTTGGAAGCCGTGCCGGAAATAGCGGAGATGGCGAACATATCCGTGCTCCCGCTCATGAGCATGATGAGTGAGGACATGGCGCATGACGAATGGGCCAGGATAGCGATCGCGGTCGCTAAGGAGCTGAACAACGGCGCGAGGGGCGTCATAATAGCCCACGGCACTGACATAATGCACTACACATCTGCCACGCTTAGCTTCATGCTGAGTGGCTTGAACGCGCCGGTCGTGCTCACCGGATCGCAGAGGAGCAGCGACAGGGGGTCGAGCGACGCTTTCATGAACCTCACCTGCTCGACCAGCGTCGCCGCCAGGTCCGACATAGCCGAGGTTGGGATATGCATGCACCACACGAGCTCCGACACTGCGTGCGCCTTCATCAGGGGCACCAAGGCGAGGAAGATGCACACCTCGAGAAGGGACACTTTCAGGCCTATCAACGACAAGCCGATAGCGCTCGTCGAGCGCACGGGCGCGATAAAGTACACCGGCGAGTACAGGAAAATAGAGAGGGGCGAAGCGGCGAAGCTCAAGCTGATGACGGGCTATGACAGGAAGGTCGCGCTCATTAAGGTGTTCCCAGGATCCGACCCTGCGGTGATCGACTTCTACCGCGAGAAAGGTTACAATGGCATAATATTGGAGGGCACGGGGCTGGGTCACACCCCAATAACCCCTACGAGAAAGGAGGACTCGTGGCTGCCATACGTGAAGGATGCCATTGACAATGGCATGATAGTCGGCATGACGTCACAGTGCCTGTACGGCAGAGTCAACACAAATGTGTACAGGAACCTCAGGCTGCTTAACTCAGTGGGGGTTGTGTACTGCGAGGACATGACGCCCGAGACGGCGCTCGTCAAGCTCGGCTGGCTGCTCGGCAATTACGGCAAGGACGAGGCGCGCAAGATGCTGAACACGAACGTCGCGGGAGAGATAAAGAGCAGGACGGAATTCGACACGTTCCTGGTGTGACGCTCATGGACGAAGATTACTACAGGAAGCTTGGCTTCAGGTGCGGCCTCGAGATACACCAGAGGCTCGACACCGGCGAGAAGCTGTTCTGCGCGTGCTCGACGGAGCAGGACAGCAACAGCATAGGCAAGGTCTACAGGATGCAGAGGGCTGTAGCAGGCGAGCTGGGCGCGATAGACAGGGCGGCGAGGTTCGAGCAAGGCAAGAAGAGAAGGTTCGAGTATAACCTATATGAAAGCTCGACGTGCCTTGTCGACGCTGACGAGGAGCCTCCGCACGAGCTGAACAATGATGCGCTGCGGACCGTGCTGTCGCTGGCCAGCGCGATGGGTATGAATGTAATGGACGAGATAGAGCCGATGAGGAAGAACGTCGCTGATGGGAGCGACACGAGCGCGTTCCAGCGGACGATGCTCGTGGGATTCGACGGAAGCATAACCGTCAACGGCAGGAAAGTCGGGATACCATCGGTCTGTCTAGAGGAGGAATCGTGCGGGATAGAGAAGGATTACGGCGAGGAGATAGCGTACAATGTAGACAGGCTCGGCATACCGCTCATAGAGATAGCGACATCCGCTGACATAGCAAGCCCGCAGATGGCGAAGGACGTCGCGCTGCACATAGGCATGCTGCTCAGGCTTACCGGGAAAGTAAAAAGGGGGCTGGGCACGATAAGGCAGGATGTCAACGTCTCTATAGCCGGGGGCGCAAGGGTGGAGATAAAGGGACTGCAGGACGTCTCGATGCTCAACAGGTTCGTCGAGAATGAGGTGCGCAGGCAGAAGGAGCTCGCGGACATAGCCAAGCTGCTCGCAAGATCGAAGGCCATGGTTGGCAAGGCCGTCGATGTCACGGAGATCTTTGAAGGAACGAAGGCGGAGCTGATACGCAAGAAGCTCGAACGAGGGGGCAGGGCCATCGCATTTTCATTGTCGGGATTCGCGGGCCTGCTCGGCCGTGAGATCAACCCGAACAGAAGGCTGGGCAGCGAGATAAGCGATTACGCCAAGACAGCCGGCGCAGGCGGCATAATCCACAGCGATGAGGACATGGGTAAGTACGGGCTGTCAAGGGAAGAGCTCGGCAGCCTCAAGAAGAGACTGGGCATGAAGGACGGCGATTCATTCATATTGGTTGCCGAGAAGGCCGGAATCGCGGAGCGCACGATCGAGATGGCAAGGGAGAGGGCGCAGCGCGCGATAGAGGGCGTGCCGAAAGAGACGAGAGTAGCAGTAAACGACGAATCGTGCACGTCGAGGTTCACAAGACCGTTGCCGGGAGGCGCAAGGATGTACCCCGAGACCGACGTGCGGCCGATATCGATTGACAAGAAGATGCTCGACGAGGCCGCAGAGAGCGCGCCCGATATAGAGAAGGAGGGGAGGATGCTGAAGGCGCAGCTAGGCGACGACCGCACGGTAGAACTGCTCATGAGGTCGCCGAGACTGCAGCTCTACAGGGCAATAACCAGGAGGAAGGGAATGGACTGCAGATTGGTTGCCAACATACTCCTGCAGAAGTTCACAGAGCTCAGCAGAAACGGCTTTGCCATGGACAACATAAGCGACGAGAAGCTCATTGACATATTCGCTGCCTATTCTGAAGATAAGATAACGAAGCAGGCGATAGACGAGCTCCTGAAGGCCGCCTCAAAGGAGAGCAGCCTGAAGATAGATGGCGCCATACGAGCACTCGGCCTGGGAAGGATAACGGGCAAGGAACTGTCCACGCTGGTAAGCAGGTTCAAGAAAGAAGAAAAGACAAGCGACGTTGGCCAGCTGAAGAAGGCTATAATGTCGAAGCACAGGCTCAACATAGACGGCGAAGAGCTGAACAACCTGCTTGCTTAAATACCTTCTAAAAAGAAGGGATTCTGTGCGATCGTAGTCTAGCCTGGTTAGGACTTTGCCCCTCCAAGAAACTTCTTGGAAAGAAGTTTTATCAAGAAGGAAAGGCAAAGACCCGGGTTCAAATCCCGGCGATCGCATGGTATTTCAAGTGGAGTGCGAACTGTTATGTATTGGGGGCGGGGCGCACGTTCGCACCTTGACCATGGAAAGACACTCATATCGCGTTCCCATATGTCGCGCCAATCCTCCTCGCGATTCTACTTACCTTCTCCTTCGCCCATTCGATGTCGGACAACGTTATGTGTGTGAAGTGTTTAACCCAGTCCTCCGTGAGGGCTTCGTACTTCAGCATGTCTTTTCCCTCATATCTATTCTTTAGCTCTTCCTTTGTCTGTCTCGATAATACTATCCCTGCATCCACCATGGTTTTCTCCATTTCGCCGTCGAAGCCAAAAACCGGGGTTTTCTTTGATAGCAACATGTCCCACGAGGGTGAGTTTGGTAGTGGTATGAGCTCCGACGCCTCGATTGTGGCTATGCTGTCTCCAAAAGCCTTGGCCAAGCTATCCACAAAATCCACAGTTCTCCTCAAACTCTCGTGCGTCTCCCCGAGGGCACCGAGCGGGAATGAGAGGTGTGTCGTCACAAGGCCCGTACTCGCAATGGCCTCCACGGCTCGGTAGTTTATCTCAGAGGGCGAGAGGATACGCCTTCGATCAATATTGCTCTTCCGGAGTAGCCTGAGTATGTTGTCGTCCCCAGAATCAATACCGAGGTTTACTCTGGTGACATTCAACTGCTCCAGCCATCCGATTGATTCTTTGACGTTTACAACGTCGTTCGCCCTAGCGTACACCTCGAACTCTATGTCCCTGTCTTTCGGGTTGAACGGCATTTCATTGATGAGATTCTTTATGTACCTCCGGAACGTGAGGAAGCTGTCGCAGACTTCGAAGAAGAAGTTGATACCGTGCTCCTCATTCAAGGTATCAACCGTCTTCCAAAAGAACTTTGGCGACCCTACGTTCAATGACAGATCATATATGCTACAGTACGTACACCGTATCTCGCCATTGCCGCAGCCTCTGACATTGTTTATCACACATGGGGTGCGCATGCTTTTATGATAGTGGCCGTACTTGGCATTGTAATTATCCTTCGCCCTCAATAGCGCCTCCTGTATAAAATCCAGTTTTGGTATGTCCTCTTCGTCGGCATATACCTTGTTGAGTGGAACTTTATGGAAGGGGGTTTCGAAGATGCCGGAGCCCGCTCTCGAGTATATCGCCTCCTCCCCGCCATGCGGCATTGGGTTTGCAGTGCGACCATATAGCTCTTTCCCGACTATATAAGATAGCGCGTTCTCCCCAACCTCTGCCTTGACGACATAGTCTACCGAGCTGCGCTCTCGGAGGATGGTCTCTGGGAAGAAGCTCGCGTGATCGTCCCCCATCACGACAGTCGTACCATACTTCTCCTTGGCGTAGTCCGCCAATCTCACACCCTCCCCGTACGTGGTGGTAAGGACGCTCAGCGCCAGCACCTGCGGACGGAAGAGGTCCAATTCCTCCTTCACTTCCTTGAATCCTGACACGCCACCGTCTGCTACCTTTATCTCCATGTTGGGATAGTCTCTCCGTAGCCTCGTCGCCAGGTACACGACGCCCATTGCAGGGAACACTGCATAGTTACCGGGCTTCCCCACAGATTCAGGGTTTGGTGCATTCACGAGCATGATGCTCTTCCTTTGCCGACCATATTCAGTAGAGCCGATGGGGCAATTGACGGTCTTGGCTCTGTCGGTGTTGATAGCGGTTGCCTCGACCTTTCTAACAGGCATTTCAATCTAGTATATAATTTCTTCCGAGATATAAATACTTTTTCGGAGGCGGGCTTTTGGACAAAATTGGTAGTATTTACCCCTATGAAATGCGAGTGTGTTTTGCATTCGCAGAATCTCAAATTGAAGGGAATCTACACCCAAAATTCTGTATTCGGAGTTTGTGCAGACTTACGTCGCTGATTATTAATGGGATGAAGCCCCAAAGCCAGTGATCTCGCAGAATGGATAGGTGATTTATAACTTCCCATTTTGCCCTTTTTCGGTTGCGCACGGCTAAGGTTTTAATGGTGTTCATCCCAGATTTGGTTATGAAAAGCGAGTTCGCTTACAGGATCAGGTATGCGAAGCCAGGTGATATAACAGATCTTATGAGGCTCTACCGAAAAAGTTATCCCCAATGGTCGGTTAAGAATACAAAATATGACCTAAGACATACTGCGTACTCGATTAGGAACAGGGAGGCGCTCGTTACTACCATTAACGGTAGAATAATAGGGTATGCTTTCTTTGATGTGGTGTGGAATTACATGCATCTCGGGTCCTCGTACGTCGACCCGGAATATCGTAGGCTTGGCATAGGTTCCATGCAACTCAAAAAGAGGGTCGAGATAGCGAGAAGGATGGGGCTCAGGAAGGTAATCAGCGACTGCGACGTAAACAACAAGGTCGCATATAGGTACCATATGAAGAATGGTTTCAGAAAATGCGGTTACATAAGGCATCTCTTCGGCAATGCCGATTCATTTGTGCTGTCCAAAAACTTGTGAACGGTTCCGTTGGTTACGGGCAACGTAACCTGGTTAAGCGCTTAAATGCTGCTCTATATTGATCTTTCAAGTATATCGAGGCTCTTTCTATCGAGCTTGTTCGTGTCTATCTTCAATGGGGTGCCGAACTCATCGATAAGGATCACCGTCCCGTTGTTATCCATGACGTCTTCCCAGTTCCTCGTGAGTACGCGCATCTCCCCCTTGTTGGTGCGCAGCCTCCATGACATTCCGTCACCGGTCTGCCTTATTTCCCTTATGCTCAGCACGTCGACATCGAGCCTGTTGACCGCGAGGCAGCGCTGCAATGCCTGCACCGACTGCCTGTCTAGCTTTCTGTAATCCTGCAAGGCCAGCAGCTCCCTCCCCTTCCTGTTTGCCAGTATGACAAACTCCGGGTGTGATATAGGGAAAGGCAGCCTGGGAGAGAGCTCCTTCATGTGCCTGCCCCCGTATTCGGCATTTACCAGACCCGCTCTAGATGCCGGAGTGGTGGCCACCTTTCTCTCGTCGCAGAGCATGCCCTCCACGAACGACGCTATGCTCCTACCTTTCTTGGGCGGTCTGTAAATGAAGTCGCTGCCGAACCTGTACTTGAACATCCTGAACAGCTTGCCCTTCTTTCTCAGGAGTTCCCTAGGGCTACCCTGCTCCGCAACCCTGCCGTCCTCTAGGAGTATGACGTGGTCGGAGCTCATTATCTCGTTTATATCGTGCGCTATTATCACGAGCGTCTTTCCTTCCTCTATGTTGAGGACGGCCTTATGCACTCTCCTGGCGTTTATCGCGTCGAGGCTGGCCGTGATCTCGTCGAGCAGTATCATGTCTGAATCGTTCAGTATCGCCCTGGCTATTGAGAGCCTCTGCCTCTGCCCGCCGGAGAGATTTACCCCCCTGCCCCTGATGCGGTTATCATACTTGAGCGGCAGCTTCATGACCTCGTCATGCACCTCAACGGCCTTGACAGAGGCTATCAGGTCTACCGGCCGCACGTCTCCGTGCGCATAATATGATATATTGTAGCTTATCGAACCGTCGAAGTAGATGGGGTCCTGCGGTACATATGCTATTCTTCTCCTCAGGTATGTGGTGTCTATTCTTTCCATGCTCTCCCTGCCGAAGAGTATGTCGCCGTCGTCCGGGCTGTAGAGCCCGAGCATCAGCTTTGCCATTGTAGTTTTGCCCGAGCCGCTCTTTCCAACTATCGCGGTGCGCTTGCCGCTCGGCATCGTGGTGCTCACGTCCTTGAGTACGGGCAGCAGCGGATCATATCCGAACGTCACGTTCCTGAATGTTATTTCCTTCCCTATGTCGGGTTTCTTGCCGTTGCGTACAAGCTTCGGGTCATACTCGGGGTTGAAGAGCTCGCGGATCCTCTCTCCTGATGTTATTGACTGCTGTATGTACGGGATTATGCTGCTCAGCTGCGCTATCGGCGAATAGAACATTCCCATGTATGCTAGGAATGCTGTGATGACTCCGAGCTGCGTTATCCCAAGGATTACCTGGTTGCCGCCGACCCACCAAATCACCACAGCTGCAAGCGAAATCAGCAGCCCGAACGGTGTCCAGTACTTGAGGTTCATCTTGGTCAGGTTGAGTTGGGTGTCGAAGTTTGCTCCTACAGTGTCGTTGAATGCCCTGTGCTCGTTCTCCTCCTTAGCCGCGGTCTTGACTATCAGGTAGTTCGGCATCGTATTGTATATCCTCGTGTACATGTCAGAGTTCTTCCTCCACCTCTTGTGGTAGAGCGGCTTCGATTTCTTGCCGTAGATGTACGCGAGCAGCGTTATGAAAGGTACGGGGATCAGCACGTACACCGCGAGCGCCGGGAAGAGCACGAACAGCATCACGCCTATACCGAGCACCGTGAGGCCGTTCGTGACTGCGGTGATGAGGCCGTACGTCAGCATCCACTGCGTGTTGCCGGCATCGGAAGTTAGCCTGCTCTGTATCCTGCTCGTGGATATCCTGTCTATCGTGTCTGGCGACAGCCTCAGCGCCCTGTCGAACATCTTGTCCATTAGGTCTGTTATTATCCCGTTGCCCGCTTTTGTCAGCACGTAGTTCTGGTACGCGCCCACTGCGTTCGATGAGGCATAGGCTATCACCAGCGTGATGGTCAGCTCTATGAAGAGCGTTTCCGGATGCTGCGGCGCGAGTATGACGCTGTCTATGAGCACCTTCATCAGATAGGGAGGGACCAGGCTGAAAGCGACGCTTACCAGAGACAGCGCCAGCCCGGCATATATCAGCCTCCTGTGGCGCGAGGTGAACCCGTAAAGCCAGTAGATGGTGCTCATGCTGCTCTTTAACTCACCCTCTCTCTCGTCGAAGACCTTGTTCACCCTTCTGCGCTCATAAAGGCGCCGGTTGACTGCATCGGCGAACTTCCTGAAACTCCTGACCTTCTTCTTTGTGAAGTATGCCGCCTCTATTTCGCCATTCGACTTTGTCTTGACCACCAGTTTTGCGACGCTCAGACCCTCCTCCACGAACGCGCTTGCTATGTCGCTTGTCGGTACGGACAGCACCTTCCTGCCATGCGATGTGACTGTGAACGCGCCGGTCGCCACTTCAACGCTCTCTTCTGCAAACTCGAGCTCGTGGCTAAGGTCCGCCGTTATCTTTAGCATGGAATCGCTCTGCTAATCAAGCCATTGGAAGGAATAATAAGGTTGTGTGTGTCGCGACTATGTCGCGCAATTGCTAATAATTTATCGCGGCGATAGCTTTACATGGAAATAGGAAAATACCTGCTGGACGAATGGGTCGAGGAGAGCGCATCGACGAAAAAGATGCTGGAGAGGATTCCAGAAGACAGATTCCAGTGGAAGCCGCATGACAAGAGCAGATCCCTGGGCGAACTGGCGCAGCATGTCGCGGCGATGACGTCGTGGTTCATCCCGGTGTTCGAAAGCGATTCATTCGACCCTATGCAGCATAAGCAACCAACGCTGGCGAACAAGGCAGATATGCTGAAGCTGTTCGATGATGGTAGTGCAGAGCTCACGAAACGCCTGAAATCCACACCGGAAGACGAATATGACAAGCAGTGGAATTGTGTGATGAACGGCAATGTCGTCGCGACCATGTCGAAGGCGATGGCGTTAAGGGGTTGGCTTTTTGACCATATGATACACCACAGAGCACAGCTTTCCGTCTATCTACGGCTGCTTGACGTACCCGTTCCTGGAATGTACGGCCCGAGCGCGGACGAGGAATGACACGTAAGAGTTTAAGATTCTCACGGGATTTTGTCGACGGAAAATATGGCTTGTCATCGGAAGCACATGATTACGCCGTTCGACGACAGGTTTTTGCACTAAGGCAGTGTGAGAATTTTCCTGTCGTCTAGGCGTGAAAATAT